>HF993318.1 GCA_000433875.1 Firmicutes bacterium CAG:884 | reverse complement strand
TGCACTTGTCTCGAAGAAAGTTAAGTGCTATAAAATGAGGAGGTAGAAAATGAATTATAGGTACTTAACAAATATGAATTATAATGTAGGTATTTATATTAGACTTTCTCAAGAAGATAAAGACAAAAAATATGAATCTGATAGTGAAAGTGTTATTAATCAAAAAGAATTACTAAGAAGTTATGTTAAAAATAATAATTTTAATCTATGTGGAGAATATGTAGATGATGGATATTCTGGTACTAATTTTGATAGACCGGGATTTCAAAAAATGTTAGAAGATATAAAACAAAAAAAGATTAATTGCGTAGTTGTTAAAGATTTATCTAGATTTGGTAGAGATCATGTTATGACAGGATATTATATTGAAACATTTTTTCCTGAGAATAACATAAGATTTATATCTATACTAGAATCATATGATAGTTTTAAAAATCAAGCTAGTAATGATTCTTCAACATTTATAATTGCTTGTAATGATTATTATAGTAAACAAAATTCTATAAAGATAAGAAATGTATTAAATGATAAAAGAAAGAATGGTAAATTTATAGGAAGTCAACCTTGTTATGGTTATATGAGAGATCCATTAGATAAAGGACATTTAATACCTAATCCTGAAACTGCACCAATTGTAAAAAAATTATTTAATTGGAGAGCAGAGGGAATAGGACCAACAGAGATAGCAACAAGATTAAATGATATGAATGTACCTACACCAGCAGGATATAAGAAAACTAATTATTCTTCTAGATTGATTGATAGAGATAGTTGGAATATATCAACAGTAAAGAAAATTTTAAGTAATAGAATTTATACTGGAGATATGGTTCAGCACACTCAAACAAAAGTAAATTATAAATCAAAGAAGAAAATAACTTTAGATGAAAGTTTATGGGTAATAGTTGAAGATACTCATGAACCTTTAGTGGATAAAGAAACTTTTAAATATATTAAATCTTCAGGAAAAAGAAAAACTAGAAATTATAGTTTAAAAACAGAAAGACCAAAAAGAATTTTAGAAGGTAAAATATTTTGTAAAGAGTGTGGTAATAGATTATCTGTTTATTACAGAAAGAAACTTGATTACTGGTCAATTAATTGTAATAGATATTCTAGAGATCCAAAGAGAGGAAGATGTAGTTCACATTTTTATCCATATGATTATTTAGAAGAACAAATACTAGAACAATTTAATAATTCAGTATCAACATTTATAAAAGAGTTAGATATAGAAGAATTAAATAAAGAAGTACAAAAAAATGTTCATAAAGAAACAGAAGATACAGATAAAAAAATAAACGATTTATTAAAAGAAAAAGAACAAATTATGAATAAATTATCTACTTTATATAGTGATAGATGTAATAATATAATTTCGACAGAATTATATAAAGAATTATCTGTTGAATCAGAAACTAAATTAAAAAAGATTAATAATATAATAGAAGAAGAAACAATGAAAAAACAAAATATTAAGAATAAAGCAAATATAGTACCAGATTATACTAAGAAAATAAAACAACTATTAGATTTAAATAAACCTAAAAAAGAGTTAATTAATACATTAATAGATAAAATAGTAATTGATGAAAATAGAAACATAAATATTATATTTAAATATGATGTGATGCCAGAAATTAATTTTAGATACGAGAATAGAAATTTAGTTAGAAATCCTTATGGAAAAAATGGTAAAAAATAAATTTTTAATGATATAATATATAGTCAAGGAGATGGTATTATGAAA
>HF993317.1:16327-39346 GCA_000433875.1 Firmicutes bacterium CAG:884 | reverse complement strand
TACAAATGGTGTCACATCAATTGTAACACTACAATATTTTTCATAAAAATATTCAAAATAAATTTACAAATGAAAAAAATGTGATATAATACATTTATAGCAATGAACAAGAGGAGTAATTTATAATATCTACTAGAGATGGAAAGTCAATAGGCTGAAAGCTTTCCAAAGTAAAAATAAATGAAGTAGCTTGGGAGCTTTATGTCGGAAATAATAGTAAGATATAATGTTAGGTCGCATTAAGACTTTTAAGGTAATAGATAATATTACGAATTAAGGTGGTACCACGAGTAAATCGTCCTTTAGGGATGATTTGCTTTTTTTATAATACTAGAAAGGAATGATAATATGTTAGAAAAGAAATATGACCATATAATGGTAGAAGAAGGAAAATATGAAAATTGGAAGGAAAAAGGATATTTTGAATCTGGAGATTTAAGTAAAAAACCATATTCAATTGTTATTCCACCTCCTAATGTAACTGGTAAACTGCATTTAGGTCACGCATATAATACTGCTATTCAGGATGCTATAATTAGATATAAAAGAATGCAAGGATTTGATTGTTTATGGCTTCCAGGAATGGATCATGCAGCAATTGCAACAGAAGCTAAAGTTGTTAAGAAATTAAAAGAAGAGGGCATAAATAAATACGAATGTGGCCGTGAAAGATTTTTGGAAGAATGTTGGAAGTGGACTAAAGAATATTCACAAAACATTAGAAACCAATGGGGAAAATTAGGGCTATCTTTAGACTATTCTAAAGAAAGATTTACTTTAGATGAAGGATTAAATAAAGCAGTAACTAAAGTATTTGTAGACTATTATAATGAAGGAATTATTTATAGGGGCGAAAAGATAATAAATTGGGATCCAGAAGCTAGAACTGCTTTATCAAATGAGGAAGTTGTTTATAAAGATGTTGAAGGAGCATTTTATCATTTAAAATATTTTATTGAGGGAACAAATGAATATTTAGATGTTGCAACAACTAGACCAGAAACTTTATTTGGTGATACAGCTGTTGCTGTTAATCCAGATGATGAAAGATATAAAGATTTAATCGGTAAGAATGTTGTTTTACCAATAGTTAATAAATTAATTCCAATTATAGGTGATGAACATGCTGATCCTGAGTTTGGAACAGGATGTGTTAAAATAACACCTGCTCACGATCCTAATGATTTTGAAGTTGGAAATAGACATAATTTAGATAGAATCGTTGTTATGGATGAAAGTGCTGTAATGAATGAAAATGCTGTAGGTTATACTGGATTAACTAGAGAAGAATGTAGAAGTAAATTAATTGAAGATTTAAAAGAAAAAGATTTATTAATTAGAATCGAAAAAATAACACATTCAGTTGGTCATAGTGAAAGAACTGGAGTTATGGTTGAACCTTATTTATCAAAACAATGGTTTGTTAAAATGGGTGATTTAGCTAATAGAGTTCTTGAAAATCAAAAAGAAAAAGATACAAAAATTAATTTTGTACCTGAAAGATTCGAAAAGATATTAAACCACTGGATGGAAATTAGTTATGATTGGTGTATATCAAGACAATTATGGTGGGGACATAGAATACCTGCTTGGTATAAAGATGATGAAGTTTATGTTGGATGTGAGGCTCCTAAGGGTGAAGGATGGCATCAAGATGAAGATGTATTAGATACTTGGTTTTCAAGTGCTTTATGGCCATTTAGCACATTAGGATATCCAAACAATACGACACTTATGGAAAGATATTATCCAAATGATTGTTTAGTTACAGCTTATGATATTATCTTTTTCTGGGTAGCACGTATGGCTTTTCAAGCTGAAAAAATAACTGGAAAAAGACCTTTTAAAGATTGCATTATCCACGGTTTAATAAGAGATAAAGATGGAAGAAAAATGAGTAAATCTTTAGGAAATGGTATAGATCCTATGGATATGATTAGTGAATATGGTGCAGATAGTTTGAGATTTTATTTAGTAACTGATTGCGCACTTGGTACTGATTTGAGGTTTGATACAGAAAAAGTTAAGTCAACTTGGAATTTTATAAATAAATTATGGAATGCTTCTAGATATGTTCTAATGAATATAGAAACATTAACAAATTATGATTTTTCTAATATTAACGAATCTGATAAATGGATATTATCTAAATATGAAAATATTGTAAAAAGTACTATTAATCATATGGATAATTATGAGTTTAATTTAGTTGGTTCAGAATTATATAATTTTATTTGGGAGGATTTTTGTAGTAATTATATAGAATTTTCTAAGTTTACAAGTAGTGAAGTTGGTACGCAAAGTACATTGTGTTATGTATTAACAGGAATTCTTAAAATGATGCATCCATTTATGCCATTTGTAACCGAAGAAATATATGGAATGTTACCTATAAAAGATAGTACTTCTATTATGATAAGTGATTATCCTAAATATGAAGAAGAGTTTGTTTATGATGATGTAATTAAAAAATATGATTATATTATTGATTTTGTTAGATTGTTTAGAAATGTTAAATTAGAGAATCAAATGACTAAGGATTTAAAGGTTAAAATAAATAATAATGAGGATTATTCTTTAATTAAAAAGATTTTAAAAATTGAAGATTCGATTATTGATACGGAATTAAATATTACAAAGTTTAATATAAGTAATAATGTATACAATGTTGATGTTTATTTTGAAAAAGAAATTACTAAAGAAGATGAAGAATTAAAAAATAAACAAATTGAACAATTAAAGGTATCAATAAATAGAAGAAAAGGATTATTAGCAAACGAGAATTATGTTAATAAGGCTCCTCATAATTTAGTTGAACAAGAAAAACAAAAACTTTTAGAAGAAGAAAAATTGTTAGAGGAGATGGTTAAGTAATGGAACGTTTACAAAAGGTAATTGCTGAGGCTGGATATGCTTCAAGAAGAAAAGCTGAAGAATTAATAAAAGCTGGAAAAGTTTATGTAAATGGTGAAAAAGTAACAGAAATGGGTTTTAAGGTAAATGGTAATGATATAATTGATATTAATGGTAAACCTTTAAAAAAAGAGGAAAAAGAGTATTATTTACTTAATAAACCAAGAGGTGTTGTTACTACTACTAGTGATGATAAAGATAGAAAGGTTGTTACAGATTTAATTGAAACAACTAAAAGAATTTATCCAATTGGTAGACTTGATTATGATACAACTGGTGCTTTAATTTTAACAAATGATGGAGAATTAACTAATTTATTGAATCATCCTTCATCAGAGATTCAAAAGGTATATGTTGCTAAAATAGAAGGTATAGTTGAACCTTATAAAGTTAAAAAACTAAGTGATGGGGTTATTGTTGATGGTAAAAAGACTTCTAAGGCAAAGGTAAGAATTAAAAAGCTTGATAAAAAAAATGATGCTTCTTATATTGAACTTACTATTCATGAGGGAAGAAATCATCAAGTTAAAAAAATGTTTGAGGCTATTGGCTATAATGTTATAAAATTAAAAAGAGAAAAGTATGCTTTCCTTGATGTTAATAGTTTAAAGTCTGGTGAGTATAGAAAACTTAATACTAAAGAGGTAAAGAGTTTATATGCTTTATGTAAAAGTAAAACGAAGTAAAATACTTCGTTTTTAGTTATAATAAACATATGTTTAATTTTTAATAATTAGATTGTATAGTAAAAGATTGTCTGTCGTGATTTAATTTTTATGTAATTTTGGCTAGTTTGTTTTAGGAAACTTTTTTAGATTGCTATTAAATATCTGTCTTGATTGTATAAGTTTGCTGGATATGCAACTATTATTTAAAAGTTCTTTAATTCTAGTGAAAGTATTAATCCTTAAAATTAGTAAATTCTTTTCTTTTATTTGATTTTCTAAAATATTATTGAATTTATTTATATTTTTTTTATATATTTATACTTTTTATCTTGTGTTTTTATGTAAGATGGAATAAACATATATGTATTAATTAGTTCTTCTAGCATTTTACACCTTATTTCATTTTTAAAAAGAGAACTTAAAAATAAGTTCTCTTTTAGTAGCTGCCTAAGTTGAATTAGGCGAAAGGCCTTCTATTTTGTGTATTATAACATAAGTTATAATCGCCGAAGATAGGCTGGGGCTACCAACTCCCATAAATAGCATACTTTAAATATACCATTTTTATTACTTAATATTATACTACTTTACAAATTAGATGTAAAATAATTATGTAAACTTATTATGATTTATAAAATGATATTTGTCAACTTACAATATTAATAAACATTTTGATAAATTAGCACATTTCCTTGATGTTTATTTTTAGTTTGAAAATTGTATATATGATCTTTACAGCAGTAGATAAATATATTTTTTAGCCAACTAATATTTTATAATTTTTTTTGTTTTTAAACATAAGTTTCTTTAATTCTTTTTATTGTGCAATAATTATTCTAAAATTACTTCGAAATGGGTAAAATGTCTGTAAAAATAAACAAAAAAAGCCTATAAATTAAGGCTTTAATCATCTTATATGGTGGAGAATGAGGGATTCGAACCCTTGACCCTCTGCGTGCAGGGCAGATGCTCTAGCCAGCTGAGCTAATTCCCCAAGACAACGAATTGATTATAGCATATTTTTTTTAATGTTGTCAAGTGTAATTAAAATATTTTTGCTTTTTATGGCTAAAAAGTTAATAATTATATATAAATTCTTTACTAAAATGGTAAAAAATAGTATACTTATTATAGAGTGATAATATGAATAAAAAAGGAATTACAATACCAATCTTAATAACACTTATAATAAGTATAGGTTTACTTTTTACAGGCATTTATACATATTTTAGTGGTGTAAATACAAAGAGTAATGAAGATGAGTATAATGAACAAGTTAATTTAATTATAGAATCAGCTAAATTATGGGTTAAACAAAATAAAGTAAAAGGTGATATAACTATATCTTTATGTGAACTTGAAAAGAATGACTTTATTGGAAATTTAATAAATCCATTAACTGATAAAGAAATACCAAATGATTCTAAAATAGTATATGAAAATGGGAACTATAATTTTATACTTGGTAAATACAATTTAAAAGTATGTTCAAGTGATAATATATATGTTGAACTTGATAAAAATGATAACACAATATTAAGTATTCCTAATGAATATGATGATGTTAAAGAAATATTAATTAGAGAAAATGGTGAAGAAGTAAAACAATTATATAGAAATAAAAAAACAATTTATGAATTAATTTATAGATTTGATAATGATATAAAAACAAAATATTTAATAGTAAGGGATACTACTGGTCCAAATATTGATGTTGATTTAAAAAACTATAATTATGATGAAAGTACTAATACTATTGTAATAAATAAAAATGCTAACTTTATTGTTCCAGAAGCTATAATAAGTGATAATAGTAATTCTTTAATTAAAACAAATGAAAAAAATAATGTTGATATATATAATGTTGGAAACTATCATATATTATATGAAGCTGTTGATGAAGATGACAATAAAACTATAAAAGAAATACTTGTTGTAGTTAAATCAAATATGGAAAATGAAAATTATTATATTGATACCAATGAATATACTAATAAAAAAGAAATTGAATTAAAAATCAAGGGTATTGATACTAAAGAAATATGTATTTCTAATAATTCTATATGTGATAATTGGATACCATATAAAGAAAATATTTCTTGGATTCTTGATAATAATGATAAAATATATGTTTATTATAAAACTAGCAATGATAGAATATATATGAAAACTAAAAACATTTATTTAGATAATGAAAATCCTGTTTTCGTTTCTTCAAAAAAAGTATTATATGGAATTAATTATAATTTGTTAGATATAATAAACGCTAATGATAAGAGTGGGATTAAAACTATTACAAATAATAATATTACATCTTATAATCCTAATAAATTAGGAATTAATAATCTTGATATAGAAATAGTTGATAATGCTGGTAATAAAACAGGTACAAATATTTCTATTACTACTTATAAAAATTTAAAATGTGATAATAGTGTATCATCTATTATAAATGAAGATGGTTTAATAAAAGATGGTAATGATTGTATTTATGCTGGTAGTAATCCTAATAATTATATTAAAATTAATGATGATTTATATAGGATAGTTTCTATTGATAGTTCTAATAAGATAAAGGTTGTTAAAAATGATAGTATTTCTAAAGAGGAATATAATGGTTCTTGGTATTCTTCTAGTTTGAAAGATTATTTGAATAATTATTATAAGAATATTAAATCTAATATATTAACAAATGGGGTATTCTATTATGGTGATATATATAATCAAAGTAGTTTAAATAATATATATTATGATAATAATAGAAGATCAGAGGTTTCTTTTGTTGCAATTTTATCTATAAAAGATTATTTAAAAGCTGGACTATGTGCTAGTGGTACTACTTGGGATAGGTTATTAAATAATAATCCTTGTAAAGATAATAATTGGTTAAATAGTGGTGAGTACTGGTTAATTAATAGTACTTCGTCAAGGCCTTTATATGTTACAAATGATGGTAATATTTCTTATACTTATGGTGGTAAAAAAGATATCAAACCGGTTTTATATTTGAAGTCTGGTCTTGGTGTTATAAGTGGCGATGGCACTAAGAGTAATCCTTATATTATAGATGATACAATTGATGTTAATAATCTTGTTTGTTCTCTTGATACTACTAATGGTTTTGAAACTAGTAAGTTACTTACTATTAATACGCTTGCAAATGTTAAGTATTCTTTTGATGGTAATAGTTTTACTGACAACAATAGACTTGAGGTTAGTAAAGATGGGATAATAACGGCTTATATTAAGAAAGATGATGTTTATTCTTCTTGTTCTATAAGGTTATATAAAGAGTATGAATATAGATATAAAGAGTGTAGTGATAGTAACAAGGTTTATGGTAAATGGTATGCAATTGGTACTTCTAGAGAGAGTAGTAGTTTTCGTGCTACTTCTAAGGCTGTTGCTGAGATGAATAATAGTAATCATTATGAGGTTATTGATTCTACTCCTTGTGATAATTGTAAATGGGTTACAAAATATGAGCGTTCTGTTTCTTCTTGTAAGAGTTTTGATGATAGTGTTTGGTCAAGTTGGTCAAATGTTAAACCGGAGGAAAGCGTTTCAAGAATTATAGATGTGCCAAGAATTAAATATGGAATAAGATAGTATTTTGTTCATAATTAAGTTGGAGTACGATTCTATGGATTGACTATAGATAGTAGTCCTTCTTTTTGCACCACAAAATATATGGAAGTAGTATGAAAAATAATATTAATAATATGTATAATAATAGGAATATGTTCTATATTAGTAGGTAGTATTGCTTATTATAGAATAATAGTTGAAGGAAGTATTAAAGACAACAGGTAATGATTTATATAGCTCATAGCGGTAAAAGCAAGAATAGAACTTAAGAAAATTGATTAAGTTCTTTTTTTGAAAACTACTAGTAAAAATTAAAAAAATCGTGTATAATTGGTTTAGGAGGTTTATATGGCCAAAATTTTAGAAGGATATAAAAGAAATAAAGAAGGAATGCTTGAAGAAACATATACTTTAATAAATATGCAAGGAGAAGAGTTTACATCAGTTGAAAAAGAAGATTATTCTATTGAAAGAGAAAAAGAACTTTTGAATGAATTAAGAAAATGTATGTTTGAAAAAATATATAATTATTCTAATCTTTATATGCTTAATTATAAAGAAATGGAAAGAATAACAACAGGACTTGGAATGACAGGAATGAGCGCTATAAATAATTATGGAGTAGCAGGAACGCTTACAGCGCTTTATTCATTACAAACTGCTAAAGTTTTTATAAAAAGATATAAAGAAATGAAAAAAATTGAAAAGTTTGTGTTTTATATTGATAATGAAGAAGACTTTAAAAAATTTAATGATCATTTAGGATTTGCAAAATCAAAATTACTTGATAGAAATATAAATAAAAAAATAACAGAAATGTGTATGAATGGTGAAGACTTAGATTGCAATAATATATCGAGATTTTCTAAAAGACAATTAATTAAAATTAAAAAATTTACTAATAAAGTATTATAAATATTGAATATTAATAATAAAAGTGATATTATAAATAAAACAAATGAAGAGAAATAGTAATACTATCCCTTATTTATAGAAAGTCATTGAAGATGGAAAAATGATAATAATATAGTATGAATCTAACTCGGATGTGGTAATACCCGGTAAAACCGTTATGAAATTAAGAAAAATAAAGGATGGTACCGTCTTTTTAGACTCCTTGTACTATCCTTTTTATTGTTTTGTGGAGGAAATATGTTAAAAGAATTACTAAAAGAAAAATATGAAACTATAAAAAATGAAAATAATTTAGAAAATAAAGCATATATGATAGTCTCGATACTTTTTGAAGGAAAACTTGATAAAGGTAAGAAACCATATATGGAACATTTACTTAAATTAAGAGATAGTGTTGATGAAGAAAATCAGAAAATAATCGCTCTTTTGCACGATACAATAGAAGATTTGAAGATAACAAAAGAAGAACTTGAAGAAATAGGGTTTCCAAGGGAAATAACTGATGTTGTTCAAATATTAAGTAGAAATGAAAAACCAAAAGAAGATTATAATGATTATATTGAAAGAATTATTAAATCTGGTAATAAAGATGCTTATATAGTTAAATTAGCAGATCTAAAACATAATATGGATATATCAAGAATTAAAAAACCAACAGTAAAAGATTTTGCGCGAATTGAAAAAAGATATAGACCAAATTATATAAAAATACAAAATAAATTAAATGAAATGAGGAAATAAAATGTTAGATATAAAATTTGTAAGAGAAAATCCTGAAAAGGTAAAAGAAAATATAAGAAAAAAATTTCAAGATCAAAAGATTGTTTTAGTTGATGAAGTAATTGAGCTTGATAAAAAAGTAAGAGATTTAAAACTAAAAGGCGATGAATTAAGAAGTAAAAGAAATAAATTAAGTGATGAAATTGGATTATTGTTTAGAGATAAAAAACAAGAAGAAGCAAACAATAATAAAGAAATTGTTAGAAAAATAAATGAAGAACTTGAAAGTTTGGAACAAGAAGAAGAAAAATTAAATGAAGAAGTTAAAAAAAGAATGATGGTTATACCAAATATAATTGATGATTCTGTACCTGTTGGAAAAGATGATAGTGAAAATGTTGAAATTGAAAAATTTGGAGAACCTGTTGTACCAAATTATGAAATACCATATCATGCTGATATACTAGCAAGTATAAATGGACTTGATAAAGAAGCATCTGGAAGAACAAGTGGAAATGGTTTCTATTATTTAATGGGAGATGCTGCTAGACTTTCTAGTGCGATGTTATCATATGCAAGAGATTTTATGATTAATAAAAACTTTATATATTGTATTCCACCATTTATGATAAGAAGTGATGTTGTAAATGGAGTTATGAGTTTTGCTGAAATGGATGCTATGATGTATAAAATAGAAGGTGAAGATTTGTATTTAATTGGTACAAGTGAACACTCAATGATTGGTAAGTTTAAAGGACAAGTTTTAAAAGAAAATGAACTTCCAATAACAATGACATCATATTCTCCTTGTTTTAGAAAAGAAGTAGGTGCTCACGGAATTGAAGAAAGAGGAATATATAGAGTTCATCAATTTGAAAAACAAGAAATGATAGTATTATGTAAACCAGAAGAATCTATGGAATGGTATAATAAAATGTGGTCTTATACTGTTGAATTATTTAGAAGTTTAAATATTCCTGTTAGAACACTAGAATGTTGTAGTGGTGATTTAGCTGATTTAAAAGTTAAATCTTGTGATGTTGAAGCTTGGAGTCCAAGACAACAAAAGTATTTTGAAGTTGGATCTTGTTCTACATTAGGTGATGCCCAAGCTAGAAGACTTGGTATAAGAGCGAAGGGTGAAAATGGTAATTATTATGTTCATACATTAAATAATACAGTACTTGCTTCAACAAGAGCTTTAATTGCCTTTTTAGAAAACAATTATAATGAGGATGGAAGTATTAGTATTCCGGAAGCATTAAGACCTTATATGGGAGGAAAAGATATAATTTATCCTCAAAACAAGAATAACTAGTTTACTAGTTATCTTTTTTATGGTAAAATTATTGATATAGATAAAGAGGTGTTTATGAAAAAATTTGATGCATTTTTAGAAAACATTGGTCTTAAGAATACAGCTACAGGTGAAAGAAAACCACTAGGAAAAATCATTGGTGCGATTTTAGCGATCGTTCTTGTTATTGGAGCAATGATTCTAGGAAATAATTTGCTAAAGAATAGCAATACTAAAAAGCCAACTCAAGATGTAGCACTTGAACTTGAAGGCACATCAACAATGGTTTTGTATTTAAATCAAGAATATGTTGAACCAGGATATAAGGCTACTAATGAGTATGGTAATGATATTTCTAATAAAGTTGAAGTTATTGGAAAAGTAGATACTTCTGTTGCAGGTATTTATGAAATTAGTTATCGTTTAAGTTATAAAAATGAAACTTTTGCAAAAAGAAGAACGGTAACGGTTATAGATAAAACAAAGGCAGTATTTACATTACTTGGAGAAAGTGAAAAAAATATTAAGAAGGGTGAGACTTATGTGGAAGATGGATATTTCTTAATTCTTCCAGGAGAAAGTGATCCTGATAAATATGTTACAATTACTGGTAGTGTTGATGTTAATGTGCCAGGTATATATCGTATTATATATAAACTTGATTCACCTTCACTTAAACATGAATTAATTAGAACAGTAAATGTAATAGGTGAAAGTACATTATTTCCAACAATCACTTTAGTTGGTGGTCAAAGTATAACATTAAAAATTAATGAAAAATACAAAGAAAATGGGTATTCAGCTACTGATAGTGTTGATGGAAATATTACGAAAAAAGTTTCTATAAAAAATGATGTAAAAAATGGTGCTCCAGGATTATATGAAGTAAAATATACAGTTAAAAATTCTAGAGGATATGAAACTAGTATTTCAAGAATTGTAAAAGTTTTGTCAAAAGAGGAAAGTTCAACAATTATTCCTACATATGGCGGAATTGATGAATATATTAAAATTGTTCCTTCTAATAAAGCTATTACTAAAGATAATATAACACTTGATATTACAGTTATTAATTCCAGTGTTAAATCAATTATTTTACCTGATAATACAATTACAACTTCTACTAACTTAAGATATACTATTAAAGAAAATGGAACATATATTATTATAGTAGAGTTAAATAATGGTGCTTTAATTACTGGTTCTATAACTATTAACAATATTGATAGAGAAGGTCCAACAGGTACTTGTCAAGCTATATATCAAAATGGAAAAGTAAGTTTTGCTGTTAATGCAAGTGATCATGAAGGAACAAATGAAATTGCCTATGATGAATCAAAAGATTATTCAGCTTGTAAAAAAGATGTTAGCTTTGTTCCTGAATATTGCTATGGCGATAATATGTCAAGTTCATCAATTACTGATACAGCATCTAGTGGTATAGCAGGATATAGCTATTATAATGGTGAAAAATATAGTGAGTTTGTTTCTAAAAATACTTATGAAATTGCAACTAAGAAACAATTTGGTTATAAAGTAATTATAAAAGATAAGATTGGTAATACTACACAAATTGATTGTTCTGAACAAAGATTATCTACAACGACAGCTATTAAGATTGTTGGCGAAACAAAAGCTAAACTAGGTGATAATGTTTCATTACAAGTAGTATTTACGCCTGAATATGTTGAAAATAGAAAAGTTACTTGGGAAGTAATAGAAGGTGGTAGTTTAGGTACTATAAATGATGCTGGTGTTGTTACTATAACAAGTGATGGAAATAATTTAAAAGACAAAAATAATATTACTATAAAAGCAACTAGCAATGATGGTGGTTTAACTGCTACACATACAATAACTGTTTATGCAAATGAAAAGAGTTTAAATGATTCTAATTCTTCATCAAGTGATGGAAGTAGTAGTGAAGGCGCTAGTTGGAATGGTGGAACTTCTGCTGGATTAGCTGAACCAAGTGGTATTAAATTACAGGTTGGTGAAGAAGTTGAACTTAATTTAAGTGAATACGAAAAAGATAATATGAAAGTAACTTTACTTTCTACTGATTATTCAATTGTTATGGCAAATGGTCATAAGATAAAAGGATTAAAAGTTGGAAATGTAAAGGTTCGTGTTTCAAGTGGAAGTACAATCTTTAAGGAATATGATGTTTCTGTTGTTGATTCTAAATGCGGAGCATCTGCTCAATATATGAGACAAGTATATCGAATTGGTGAGAAAAATAAACAAGGAAATATTATATTTGGTACTGCTAAGACTGTTCCTTATGATGGAATAATTGTAGTTGGAAAAAATCAAGTTGTAAAAGTTACATTAACTTTACCTCAAAAATGTGGTTCAATTGAATATTTAACTAGAACAACAGCTGATGGCGAAGAAGGTTGGAGAAACTATTTTGAAGGTTATTCAAAACCATATGTTAACAGATATGATAAGTCAACATTTATCGCAAAAACAAAAACATATGATTGGATTATTTCACCAAAAACTACTACTAATGGAAAATATATTACTTTATCTCAAACAGCTACGCAAGCAACATCTGTATTTTCAGAGATTAAATCATTTGGTAAGGTGAGAGTTAAAGTAGTTGACGAAAATGTTTCGGTTGGTAAAATTGGTTCAATTATTGTTGGCGGTGGCGGAAATGCACATTTGTTTGTCAAAGATTAAGCAGATTATTCTGCTTTTTTAAAAGGAGGTTTTTATGAGAGTTGGATTATGTGATTCAGGATTAGGTGGAATTGCAATTCTAAAAGAAGTAAGAAAAAGATACCCTAATAATGATTATGTTTATATAGGTGATAATAAGAATTTACCTTATGGAAATAAGAGTAAAGATGAATTAATTGATTTAGGTCAAAGTTTGATTGATTTTTTGGAAAATAAAAATGTTGATATAATTATTGTTGCTTGTGGAACTTTATCTTCAAATATTATGAATGATATAAAAAGTAATGTAAAAGTACTTGATATTTTAACGCCTACTATTGATTATATAAATAATTATATAAAAAAAGAGGTAACAGTATTCGCAACTAATTCAACAATTAATACACATATATTTAAAAATAATTTAAAATATGGAGCGTTAGAAATTGCTTGTCCTGAATTTGTACCGATGATAGAAGAAAATAGGATTGATGAAAAAGCAATTAAAAATAAAATACCTAATGATAATATAATTGTTTTGGGTTGTACACATTATGGTTTAATAGAAAGTATTATTCCAAATAATTGCATAAATATGGGTAAAATAATTGAACTACCTGAAAATAAAGGGAATGGAACAGTTGATATTTATTTTACTGATGAACTTAAAGTAAATATAAAAAATATTATAGATGGAGATGTGAAGTATGCCAGAATTACCAGAGGTTGAAACTGTTAAAGAAACTTTAAAGAAAAAAATACTCAAACAAAAAATTATTGATATAAAAGTATTATATCCAGAAATGATAGAGTATCCTGATGTTTTGACTTTTAAGAAAGAAATTATTAATCAAACTATTAATGATATCAAAAGAAGAGGAAAATGGTTAATATTTGAACTTGATAACTATTATTTGTTAAGCCATTTAAGAATGGAAGGAAAATATAATATAAAAACAAATGAAAGTATTAATAAACATGAACATGTTATATTTTATTTTAAAGATTTTAATTTGAGATATCAAGATACAAGGAAGTTTGGTAGAATGTATTTGTATAAAAAAGAGGAAGCATTCAATAATAAACCGCTTAATGCTTTAGGATATGAACCTTGGGATGATAAACTTGATATAGATTATTTAAAAGAAAAGTATAAAAAAATAACAAAACCTATAAAAGAAGTTTTGCTTGATCAAAGTATTATTGTTGGTATTGGAAATATATATGCTGATGAAATATTGTTTTTATCTAAGATTAATCCTTATAAGAAACCAAATGAATTAGATGATAACGAATTAAATGATATTATAAAAAATACAAGATATGTACTTGAGTGTGCTATAAAAAAGGGTGGAACGACTATAAGAACTTATACATCAAGTGAAGGAGTTCACGGAAGGTTTCAACAGGATTTATTAGTACATAATCAAGAATATTGTAAAAAATGTAATTCTAAAATAGAAGTGGTTAGAATAGGGGGAAGATCAACCTATTATTGTCCTAATTGCCAAAAAAATTGTCAAAAGTAGAGTTTATAATCTACTTTTGTTTTGTTATATATATAATTTATGGTATAATAAGTTTAGAAAAGGTGATATTATGCCACAAGATATTAAAGATTTGTTTGATATAACTAATGAAAATATAATTGATTATGAAGATGTTTATAATTCTTATTTAGAAAAATTGACATTTTTAATTGATGAAGATTTTAATTTTGAAAAGTTATTTAAATTATTAAATGGATTTAAGTTTATCCATAGCATATTCTATCCAGAATATGAAAATATAAATATAGATACAAAAGAAATTTTTGAAAAACAAATTAAAGGTGAAGAATATATGCTTGCAGTATCTGGTTATGCAATTTTGAAAATAGATGAAATAAAAAATTCTAAAAGTATTGATTTAATGAGTTCTATTGAAGAAAATGTAAAAAGAGATTATTATGCAAGAACAAGAAAAATAAAAATATTAAATTAAAGGAGATATATATGAAATTGCGCAATTTAAAGGGAACAGAAGATTTTTTGTTTAAAGATCAAGTGGTTAGAAATAAAATTATAGATACTTTAAAACAAAATTTTGAAAAATATGGCTATATGCCAATTGAAACACCAATATTAAATTATTATGATTTGCTTGCTTTAAAATATGAAGAAGGTGATGAAATATTAAATGAAATATATAGATTATCTGATCAAGGTAATAGAGATATTGGATTAAGATATGATTTAACTGTACCATTTTGTAAGGTAGTTGGAATGCAAAAAGAATTAAGGCTTCCATTTAGAAGATATGAAATTGGTAAAGTATTTAGAAATGGACCTGTAAAATTAGGTCGTACAAGGGAGTTTTATCAATGTGATGTTGATGTTGTTGGAATTGATGGAAGATTAATTGAAACAGAACAAATTGTTATGGCAATTGAGATATTTAAGTGTTTAGGTATTGATATAAATGTTTTATATAACAATAGAAAATTTATGAATGGCTTATTAATAGAAGCTGGTATTAGTAATCCGACATTTGGAGTTATTGGAATACTTGATAAACTTGATAAAGTAGATAGAAAAACTATTTATAAAATGTTTAATGATGAAGGAATAGATAATTCTATTGTTGACAATATTTTTAATATATTTGGTAAATCTTTGGATGAATATAATGTTTTATATAAAGATTCATCTAATGAATTATTAAAGAATGGTTTAAATGAATTGAATGATGTAACAGATAGTTTGAAAAAACTAAATTATTTAGATAATATAACATTTGATTCTTATTTATCAAGAGGTCTTGAAATATATACAGGTATTGTTTTTGAGTTTAGAGATAAATTAAAAAGATTAACTGGTTCACTTGGTGCTGGTGGTAGATATGATAAAATTATCACTAACTTTATAAATGATGGTAATGTTTATCCAGCAGTTGGTTTATCATTTGGCTTAGAACCTATATATGTAATACTCAAAAATGAAGAAAAATTTTCTTTAGTTGATTATTACATTATTCCTATGAATACAGAAATAGAGTGTTTAGAATTAGCATCTAAAATGAGAGATAAGGGTAAGAGAGTTTTAATTGAAATGAATAATAGAAAAATTAAGAAAAGTTTTGATTATGCTAACAAAGAAAATATTCCTTATGTTATTGTAATAGGCGAAAATGAAATAAAGGAAAATAAAATAACAATAAAAAATATGAATGAGGGTTCACAAGAAATGATTGATATTGATGAATTTTTAAGGAGGATATAATGAAAAAATTGACAATTGGATTATTTAATGATTCTTTTTTCCCGATGGCTGATGGGGTAATAATGGTAGTTGATAACTATGCTAGGGTACTTTCTGAGTATGCTAATGTAATAGTTTTTGTGCCTAAATATACAGGAAAGGAATATGATGATTCAGTTTTTCCTTATAAGGTTGTAAGGTGTCATTCGTTAAAGGTACCTTTCTTAGATTATTCGCTTCCGATTCCTAAATTAGATCGTAAGTTTGAAAAGGAACTTGAAAAGTATAAACTTGATATAGTTCATATTCATTCGCCTTTTACAATGGGTGAGATTGGTTTAAAGTATGCTAGACGTCATCATATTCCTTGTATTGCTACAATGCATAGTCAGTTTAAGCAGGATTTTGAAAAGGCTGTTAAATCAGAGTTTTTAGCGGAAAAGTTAAATAATAAATTAATTAAATTGTTTAATAAATGTGATGAGTGTTGGGCTGTTAATAAGGAAGTTGCTAGAATTTATTATGAAGATTATAAGTATAAATGTATGCCAAGAGTTATGAATAATGCAACTGAAATGAAACCTGTTAGTGATGTTAAGAAGGCTCATGAATATATTAATAAAAAGTATAATATTAAAAAGGATGAAAAAGTATTTTTGTTTGTTGGTAGAATTAATACTTTAAAAAATATTTTCTTTATTGCTGATAGTTTAAAGGCTGTTAAAGAAAAGTGTCCAAAATTAAAGTTTAAGATGTTATATGTTGGTGCTGGTCAAGATGAGGATAAGTTAAGAGAAAAGATTAAAGAGTGTGGTTTAGAAAATGATGCTATAATGTGTGGTAAGGTAACTGATAGGGAAGAACTTGCTAACTATTATTCAAGAGCTGATTTATTCTTATTTCCATCAGTTTATGATGCTTCTTCAATAGTTCAAATTGAGGCTGCTTCTCAAAGTACTCCAGCTGTTTTCCTTAAAAATACAGCAACAGCGGCAACAGTTACTGATAATGTTAATGGTTTTTTATCTGATTATACTGTTGGTGCTTATTCTGATAAGATAATTGAGGTTATGAATGATAAGGAACTATATAATAAGGTTTCTAAAAATGCTTATTTAGATTTGTATAAGACTTGGAAACAAATGGTTGATAAGGCTTATGAATTATATAAAGAGTTTATAAATAAAAAGATGTAATTTTTTACATCTTTTTTGTGTATGTTTTTGAATTATTTAACCATTCTTCAAAGGTCATATTGTTATTTGCTTTACAATATTCATTAAATGTATCTAATATATTGGTTTTAAAATATATTTTTCCAACTGTATGATATAATTTTATATCTAACCATCTAATAAATGGGATATTGTTATGTAATATATCTTTTTCGTATTCTGTTTCTAATTCACTTATTGATTGATTTAATTTATTTTCATATAATGAAACTATATTTATATAAAATTTATTTAACCAGTTTGCAAAACTTAATTTAGCATCTTCTATATTTCTTGAGTTATATAGAAATGTCATATTGTTTCTATCAACATTCATTTTATTACATAAATCAGTTATTGTTAATTCATCTTTTAACCAATCTTCAAATTTTATATTTATACCAAATGAATTACAAAAGCTTACATATTTTAAGTATTCATCAATTATTTGGAATTGTGTTTTTTTAAGTTTTATTATTGCTTCGACTGGAACTTTATATTTCAAATATGGACTTGAACAGTCATACCATTTTGTTTTTTCTTCATAGTTTTGTGTATATGGACTTGAATAATTATACCATTCTTGCGCTTCTTCATTACTTTTTGTATATGAACTTGAATCATACCATTTTGGTGTTTCTTTATAGCTGTATGTATATGTTCTTGTTTGTTGATATGTTCCATTTGTTTTAAGGTTAGATGCAAGGTATTTTTTTATCATTTCATAAGCATTATTTATTCTTGCTGTTATTTCATCGGCGTCTAAACCGTTATAAATATCTGGATGATATTTTTTTACCAATTTTTTATATGCTTGTTTAACTTCTTCAATACTTGCGTTTGTACTAATTCCTAAAGTTTTATATGCTATAGTTATATTCATAATTTTAGCCCCCTCATAATTCTACATACATTTTACTACTTTTATAAAATTAGTCAAATTGAGGTTGATAAAAAAGTCAATGATTGATATTTTCATTGACTTTATTTACTAATAGAATAAATTCATATAGGTTTCTATAGTAGGTATATAGTAGCTTTTTGGGCATATGTCCTAAATAGATGTTGGGGTCAAATATACAGTTGAAATGTCCTCTTATTAGGATGCAACCATCTTTGCATACAAGGTCAAAGTTTGAGCCTGTATAATCAATAAAATGGTTAAGTGCTTCAATTATTTCTTTATTTAATTCTGTATCATTTATATATATATTATATTTTCCTATTTTTTTAATTTTTTTAATATTATAGTTTTTTGAACTTATTATAAAGTTATTTTTATTTGATGTTTGAGATATTGATATAAGTCCACTAAAGATTTTGTATTCTTTTTTAATATTATTTGTTTCATTGCGGTAGGTACTTACATCATATATCCAGGTTTCATTTAATTTCATATAGTCTTCAGATATGTATTTTGTGTATTTTTTTTCATCTAATTCTTCGAAGAAACGTATATATATGTCTTCATTTAATCCGTTTGTACTTGAATATATAATGTTTTCATTTAAATTGTGGATTAAATCTTTTATTAGTTCTTTTTTAAAGTATTCTATATAGTTTTTTGTGTTTTCATCTTTTGTTTGGTTCATTTGTTCACTTGCAGGGTATTTTATTTTTTTATATTCTAGTGATTGTTTTAATAGATAGATAAATATTAATAATATTATAGTTGTTAAGATATAGAATACTATTTTATAATCTATATATATAAATAGATAGTTTAATCCTTCTAATAAAAAAGTTAAAACGATTATAAATAGAGTATTGTATTTTTTTAAGATTATTCTTTTCTTACATTTATTTCTTAGATTATTTAATTCAACTGAATGGTTTAGTTGCAATTTTTCATATATTTCATCAAAGTTTTTCATATGATCACCTTAATAATTATATCTTTTTTTTTAATTGTTGTAAATAGGTATAAGTGTTTGAATGTCTATGCTTTCCTTTGAAAAAAATACACTTTCGTGTATTTTTACTTTATATAATAATTATCATCTTTAACATCAATTGTAACGGTTGTATTGTATTTAATATTTCCTTCAATTATATTGTTTGCAATTAATGATTCGATGTTACGACTAACATATCTTTTGATAGGTCTTGCACCATATTCACTATCGTATGAATTATCAACAATATGTTTTTTGCATTCATCAGTTAAATTGATTTTAATTCTTTTATCTGATAATCTTAATTGTATATTGTTAATTATATTATCAAGAATACTATATACAACATCTTTAGATAATGGTTTAAACATTATTATTTCATCAATTCTGTTTAAGAATTCTGGTTTAAAAGTTTTCTTTAAATCTTCGTATACTTTTGATGCCCCATCATTATCGAGAATGTGTTCGCTTCCTAAGTTAGATGTCATTATGATAATTGTATTTTTGAAATCAACTGTTCTTCCTTGGCTATCAGTTATACGGCCATCATCTAATATTTGTAGTAAAATATTGAAAACATCTTTGTGAGCTTTTTCGATTTCATCAAATAAAACTATACTATAAGGATTTCTTCTTACGGCTTCTGTTAATTGACCACCCTCATCATATCCAACATATCCTGGAGGTGCTCCGACTAATCTTGAAACATTGAAGCTTTCCATATATTCACTCATATCAATCCTAATCATATGTCTTTCATCATCAAATAATTCATAGGCTAGGGTTCTTGCAAGTTCAGTTTTACCAACACCAGTTGGACCTAAGAAAATGAAGGAACCAATTGGTCTATTTGGATCTTTGATACCGGCTCTTGCTCTTTTGATTGCTTCACTTACTAAGTGAATTGCTTCATCTTGACCTTTAACTCTTTTTTTCATATTTTCTTCAAGATTTAAAAGTTTTTCTCTTTCACCATTCATTAGTTTACTTACTGGTACTTTAGTCCATTTAGATATTATTTCAGCTATGCTTTCATCAGTTACGGTATCACTTAAGATATTGTTTGCATTAATTTTATTTAATTCTTCCAATTCTTTATTTAATTCAGGTAATGTTCCGTGTCTTAAACGTGCTGCTTTTTCTAGGTCATAGCTATTTTCAGCTAACATTAATTCGTGAGTTGCTTTTTCAATTTCATTCTTTTTGGTACTTATTTTTATATTGATGTTTTTTTCGTTTTCCCATTCACTTCTTAATTTGTCAGCGTCTTGTTTTAAACTTGATAGTTTATTATCTATTTCGATTATTCTGTTTTTAGAAATATCATCCTTTTCTTTTTTTAAGGCTTCTTTTTCGATTTCTAATTGCATAATTTCACGATTTAAATTATCAAGTGAAGAAGGCACTGATTCCATTTGAACTTTTATTGTTGCACAGGCTTCATCTACTAAATCAATTGCTTTATCTGGCAAGAATCTGTTTGTTATATATCTATCTGCTAGAGTGGCTGCTGCGACTAAAGCATTATCTTTGATATTTACGCCGTGGAATACTTCAAATCTTGATTTTAGTCCACGTAGTATTGTTATGGTATCTTGAACGGTTGGTTCTTTTACCATTACAGTTTGAAAACGACGTTCAAGCGCACTATCTTTTTCGATGTATTTTCGATATTCGTTTAATGTTGTTGCTCCTATACAATGAATTTCTCCTCTTGCTAGCATTGGTTTCAACATATTACCAGCATCTAAGGCGCCTTCAGCTCCTGCTCCAACTATCATATGAATTTCATCGATAAAGAGGATTATTTTTCCGTCACTTTCTTTGACTTTGTTAAGAACATTTTTTAGTCTTTCTTCGAATTCACCTCTATATTTAGCGCCTGCTATAAGTGAACCCATATCTAGTTCCCAAATTGTTTTGTTTTTTAAACTATCTGGGACATCTCCTTTGATTATTCTTTGCGCTAATCCTTCAACGATTGCTGTTTTACCAACACCGGCTTCACCGATTAAAACAGGGTTATTTTTACTTTTTCTTGATAATATTCTGGTTAGTGATCTAATTTCATCATCTCTGCCAATTACGGGATCAACCTTATTGGCTTTTGCGGCTTCAACTATATCACGACCATATTTTTTTAATACGTCTTCGTTATTATTTTCCATATTCATTTTTCTCATCTCCCTATATATACATTATACTCATTTTTTGGCACTTGTCAATAGAGAGTGCTAAATATTTGACTTTTTGTTTAAAATTTATAATGTAGAATTGGTTAATAAGAGTTTTATTTTGATTTATTATATGTTAAAATTATATAGAGGATGATTATTATGAAGAAAGAAATGAGTATGCTTTTTATAATGATGATAATTACTTTTTTAGCAGTTTTTGTGATTCTTTATAAGGGTATTAAGATTGAACAAACTAGACGAAATAATTTAAAAATAGAAAACATAGGTGGGTGATTTTATGGATTATAAAGTTCTTGATAATTCGATTGTTATTTGTTCAAATACAATGAAAAAAAAGATACTTAGTCAAAATATTCTTTTGAATGTCAAGATAATGAGTATGAATGAATTTTTAAAAAAAATGACATTTGATTATAATGATGAAGCTATTTTTTTAGTAATGCAAAGAGAAAATGTAAATTATTCACTTGCAAAGATGTATTTGGACAATATTTATTATGTTGATTGTAATGATTATGATAGTTTTAAATTAAAAAAATTATTAGAAATTAAAAAATATGTTTATGATAAGTTAATATTTGATAATTTATTTAAGGAATATGTTCAAAATAAAAGAATTGTTGTTATTAATCATAATTTATCGAAATATGAAAAAAGGGTATTTGGTGATTTAAATTATCAAGAGATTGATTTAAGATGTAATAGTTATGATCATAAAGTTTATGTTTTTAGATATTTGGAAGATGAAGTTAAATATGTTGGTAATAAAATATGTGAACTTATTGAATCAGGAATTAATATTGATAAAATTAAACTTTATAATGTTTCTTCGGATTATGAAAAGGCAATAAGAAGAGTATTTGGTTTTTTGAATTTGAATGTTAATTTTAAAACGATAAAACCTTTAATTTCTACTATACCGGGTAATTATTTTGTTAATCATTTAGATAATATAGAAGAGACTATAGAATATTTAAAGAATAATTATGATTTAAAGATTGTTAATAAAATAATTGGTATCTGTAATAAATATATATGGTCTAACTATAATAAAGATTTAATAATTGAGGCTTTAAGGAGTAATGGTTTAAAAGGTGAATATTATGATAATGGTATTGAAATTATTAATTATCTAGAAGCTTTAGATGATGAATATGTATTTTTATTAGGTTTTAATGAAGGGGCTATTCCTAAGAGTTATAAGGATGAAGACTATATAAATGATAGTATAAAGATGGATTTTTTAGAAAATACTCTTGAAAAAAATATTATTTCGAAAAATGAGACTTTAAAAAATATTAGGTCAATTAAAAATTTATTTATAACTTCCAAGGAAAAAGATAATAAACAAACCTTTTATGTTTCAAGTTTAATAAGTGATATTGAATATATAAAAGAAGAAAGAACAAAAACATATAGTAAATTATATGATAAGATTGAATATACTAAAGGGTTAGATAACTATAATAAGTATGGTACTATTAGAGATGATTTGGGTATACTATGTAATACTTATAATATTCCTTATAATGAATATAATCATTTATATAAAAAAATAACTGATTTTCATTTAGATGAGAAATTAAAATTATCTTATACTTCATTTCAAAAATATAATGAATGTGGTTTTAAGTATTATCTTGATAATATTTTAAAGATAAATCCTTTTGAAAATACTTTTTCTAGTATGATCGGATCACTT
>HF993317.1:0-16299 GCA_000433875.1 Firmicutes bacterium CAG:884 | reverse complement strand
GATCGGATCACTTGTTCATAGTGTTCTTGAAAATAATTTGAAAAATAATATTAGTGTTGATGAAATAATTGATAATTTTATAAGGGAAAATGAATTATCAAATAAAGAGGTATTTTTTGCTTCAAAATTAAAAGAAGATTTGAAAAAAATTATAAATGTTATAAATGTTCAAAAGAGTATGGGAGATTTAGAGAAGGCTTTATACGAACAAAATGTTGTAATTGAAAATGAAAACTATAATTTGGTTGGTAAAATAGATAAAATTATGTATAAAGAATTAAATGATAAAACTGTTGTTTGTTTGATTGATTATAAAACAGGATCAGCTGATATTAGTTTAAAATATATTGATTATGGACTTGGAATGCAACTGCCAATATATGCTTATTTAGTTAATCATTCAAAACTTAAAAATATATGTTTAGCGGGATTTTATTTGCAAAAAATTCATTTAGAAGTTCCTAAAAAAGGAAAGAAGAGTTTAGATGAAATGCTTGTTGATAATTTGAAATTAGAAGGATATTCAAATAAAAATAAGGATATATTAAGATTAATTGATGAAAATTATGAAAAATCAAGTGTTATAAAATCGATGTCTGTAAAGAAAGATGGTAATTTTGGCCGTTATGCTAAAGTATTAAATGATGAAGAAATTAAAGAGTTAGTTGATTTTACAAAAGAAAAATTAAAAGAAACAGCAGATAATATAAATAAAGCTGAGTTTAATATAAATCCTAAAAAAATAGATAAAGATAATATTTCTTGTAAGTTTTGTAAGTTTAAAGATATTTGTTTTATGGAAGATTATGATACTATAAAAATAGAAAAGAGGTGTAATGATGATACCGAAGAAGCCGATTGATGCTAAGTGGACTGATGATCAGTGGTTAGCGATTTGGGAAGATAATTCTAATATATTAGTAAGTGCTGGGGCTGGTAGTGGTAAAACGGCTGTTTTAACTGAAAGAGTTATTAGAAAAATATCTTGCGGCGTTAATGTTAATGAATTGCTTGTTTTGACATTTACGAATGAAGCAGCTAAAGAAATGAAGAGTAGAATTAGGGATGCTATTAGTAAGAAGGGATTAAAAGAACAGTTAGATTTACTTGAGAGCAGTTATATTACAACTTTTGATTCATTCGCACTTTCTCTTGTTAAAAAATATCATTATGCTCTTGGTATTAGTAAAAATATTACTAATATAGATGCTAGTATCATAAATATTAAAAAAAGGAAATTGTTAGATGATATTTTACAAAAGTATTATAAAGATAGTTCTGTTTTTGGGGATTTTGTTACAATATATGGTAATAAAGATGATACTAAATTAAAAGAGGCTATAATTGATATAAGTAATGAACTTGATAAAAAAATTAATAAAAAATCTTATTTGGAAGAATATATTAATTCTTTCTATTTGAAAAATAATATTGATAATTTAATAAATGATTTTATGAATTATGTTATGGAAACTAAGAGAGAGATTATTACGTTATATAGTGATTTACTTAGTTATTTAGAAGATAAACAAGCTAGTGATTTGATTAGTAGTTTTGAAGGATTAATTAATGCTAATTCTTATGATAGTATTAAAAATAATATTCCTAGTATGCCAAAGCTTAAATTAGAAGATGATTCTAAAAAAATAAAGGATGAATTAAAGAAAAAAGTCGAACTTTTAAAGGTTTTAGTTAAGTATGAAAATACTCATAAAATTAGAGAGAGTTTTGATTTAATAAAACCATATGTAGATGTTATAATTAAAATTATTCTCGAAATTGATGAAAATATAAATGCTTATAAGAAAAAATATAATGCTTATGAGTTTAATGATATTGCTGTTATGGCAATTAAATTAATTGAAAATAATCAAAATATAAGAGATGAAATAAAATATAGTTTTAATGAAATTATGTTGGATGAATATCAAGATACATCAGATATTCAAGAAACTTTGATTACACTTATTTCTAATAATAATGTATATGCTGTTGGTGATCAAAAACAAAGTATTTATCGTTTTAGGAATGCTAATCCATTTATTTTTAGTAATAAATATAATGAATATTCTAAAGGAAATGGTGGACTTAAGATTGATTTGAAAGATAATTTTAGATCGAGAAAAGAAATAATTGAATCAATTAATAAGGTTTTTTCATCAATTATGGATGATAAATATGGAAATGCTAAATACGAAGAAAGTCATCAAATGAACTTTGGTAATAAATCATATGAAAAAGAAAAGCCTAATCAAAATTATTATTTAGAGGTTTATAATTATGAAGAAAATAAAGGTTTTACTAATGAAGAAATAGAAGCTTTTATAATTGCTCGTGATATTGAAGAAAAGATTAAAGATAATTATTTGGTTTTAGGAAATGATGGTTATAGACCTTTAAAATATGGAGATATTTGTATAATTGTTGATAGAGGAACAAACTTTAACTTGTATAAAAAAATTCTTGAATATAAGGGTATACCTTGTACTATAAAAAAAGAACAAACTTTAACAACTGGTTATGATATTATGGTTTTAAGAAATTTGCTTAATATTGTAATAAAAGTAAATGAAAATAATTATGATGAAGAGTTTAAATATAGTTATACATCAGTCGCGAGGTCATTCTTGTTTGAAGAAAGTGATACTTTAATTTATAATGAGATTAAATCTAATAAATATAATGAAAAAATTATAAAAAAGTGTAAAGAAATAAATATAAATGAAGAGGTTCCTAGTACAATTATTTATAAATTACTTGATGTATTTGATTTTTATGAAAATATAATTAAAGTTGGTAATATAGAAGAAACATTTATTAAAATTGATAGTATCATTTCTCTTGCTGAATCATTAACAGAAGAAGATTATACAATAAAGGATTTCTATAATTATTTGGGTGAAATGATTGATGGAAAAGATGAAATTAAATATAAGATTGATGGAGATTCTGCTAATAATGTTAAGTTAATGACAATTCATTCATCAAAGGGGTTACAGTTTAGTTTGTGCTATTTCCTTGGGTATGATAAACCATTTAATATAGATGATATTAAAAAAACAATTTATTTTGATAATAAATATGGAATAATTATGCCTTATTATGATGAGGGACTTGATACTATTATTACAAAAGAACTTGCTAAAAAAAATTATATAGAAGATGAAATATCGGAGAAGATAAGGCTTTTATATGTTGCTTTAACAAGGGCTAAGGAAAAAATGATTATTGTTTCACAGATTGACGATAAAGAAAAATATGATACTGTTCCTAATAGTATTAAGAAGAATTATAGATGTTTTAAAGATATTATTTCAAGTACTAATAGTGTTGTAAGTGATACTAAAATAGTTTCTAATTATGTTGATGTGGATTATATAAAAAGAATTAATAAATCATTTGAAAATATTAAATGTGATAAAAAGATGGAGTTTGTTGATTTGAAATTATCTTATAATTTATGTGATGAGAAGCATTATTCAAAAGTTGCCAGTAAATTATTTACTCAAGAAGAAATTAAAAAAATGGAATATGGAACTAAAGTTCATGAAATGTTTGAGTTTGATGATTTTGATAATCCTAAAAATAAAAGAGTTAAGGAATTTTTGAAATTAATTGATAAACCTTTAAAGGTATATAAAGAATATGAGTTTATAAGTGATAATACAGTTGGTGTTATTGATTTACTTTTAGAGTATAGTGATTATTATATGATTGTTGATTATAAACTTAAAAATATTAGTGATGATGAATATAAAAAACAGATAAATGGTTATAAGAAATATATTGAAAAGGTAACTAGTAAGGATGTTTATACTTATTTATATTCAATAATTGATAATAAACTTCTTAAAATAGACTAAAAAATATTCATAATACTTTTATTGCCATATAATACGTTAGAAGGTGATAAAGTGTTAGAAAATATAATCGCTTTTATAACAATCATAGTGACTTTCTTTTTGGGCAAGCTGTCTAAGAAATACGAGTTTGTAAAAAATGAGATTATTCCTATACAAAACATTTTAGTTGGTATAACAGTTGCTGTTATTTACTATTTAGTTACTAAAGATGTTTCTCTTGCTATAGGTACGGCTGGCTTGTTTGCTGGTGGAACATATGATGTTGTTCATAATCTAAGAAAGATGCTATGTAATGGAAAGGAAGGCTGATGCCTTCTTTTAATTTGACAAATTATATGTAAATGATAGAATGTATTTAGAGGGAATAATATGTATTATAATTTAAGAGAATTGTATGATTTGCTTAGAAGTAAGAAGTTTTTGTCTTGTGGTACTAGGGGTATTGTTTTAATTAATGATGATAATACTTTGATTAAGGTTCTGAAAGAACTTTCTTCTTATATAAATAGCTTTGATGATTTCAAGAATAGTTTTATGGCTTTGAAAAGGCAAAGTAGTGAGCTTAAAAAATATGAAGAAAATCAAAAAAAGTTTATATATAATGGTGAATATGAATTTATTGAGTTCGCTAAAAAAATAATTTATATTAATGATTTATATATTGGTGTTCTAATAAGATGGTATAAGAATTATAATAATTTACTTAGATATAAATACAAGGATGAGAAGGAATTACTTGGTTTATATAAAAAAATAATTGAATATAATAAGATTCTTATTGATAGTGGAATATATCATATGGATTTACTTCCGAAAAACATTTTATATAATGGATCAAATACTCGTATAATTGATATTGATGGTCCAGCTATAAACTATAATACTTTTTTGAATACTAAAGAGGAAGATGGTTCTTATTATACGATATTTGTTGGTTTATATTCTATTTTGAATGAATTATATAAGAATGATGAAGATTTTATTGATCGAAAGGAAGAATATATTGAACTTACTTCTTGTGCTCGCTACAAAAGGTATAATTATGATAATGCGAATGAACTTATAAGTGTTATTGAAAATAGGGGTATCTTTACTAGATAAAATGTGTTAAAATTGTATTAGGTGATAGTGTGTTACATATTATTTATAGTATTTTATTTATTTTAATTTTAATTTTAATATTTAGATTTTGGCCTTTTATATTATTGATTGGTTTATTTATATGGTTTTATAAAAGAATTAAGAAACCTAAAGATAGTGCTTGTGAGGTTGTTTCTAAGAAGAACGTTAAGACCAAAGATTTAGAGGGTATGGATTTAGCGATGCATATTTCTAAAAAAACTAGTGAAAAAAAATAATTTTTTTGAAATTTTCTTGGTTTAAGACTGAAAATGACAAAAATCGGGTTTAAAAATGGATTTTTCTTCTAAGGAGAATTTCTGTTTTTTTGTTTATTTTTTGCTAAAAAATCGGAAAAGTCTCATTTTACAAGGTAATATTTATGTGCTATTATGTTCTTGTGAAAGGAGAAAAATTATGGTTACAAAGATATTAGATGGTCAAAATGCTTTAGATTTTTGTTTAAAGAATGATCTTGATGAAAGAGAGGTTGTAATAATTAAATATAATTTGGATACTAAAAGATCTTGGTATTCGGTTGATTATGAAAACTTTGTTAAGATTAATTTTGATGATATTAAAAATTATATATAAGATAATTAAAATTGTTATAATATAACAATTTTTTTCTTGTTCTATTTTACAAAATATAAAAAAAATATTATAATGTTTTAGGTGGTTGAAATATGAAAAATGTTTTAGTTACAGGTTCTACTGGTACTTTAGGGGAAGAGATTTTAAGATTGCTTTTAAAAAATAATTATAATGTTATTGGTCATTATAATAAAAATTGGGAAAGAGCGTATGAATTAGAAAAAGAACTTAGTATTGAATTTATAAAATGTGATTTAACAAATGAAAATGATATAGATAATATGGTTAATTATTTAATTAATAAATATGAACATATTGATATATTAATTAATAATGCTGCTTTTTATTATGATGAACCATTAGAGGAAAAAACAAAAGAAACATTTATGAAAGTATTAGATGTTAATTTAGTTGGACCTTTTTTGTTATCTAAAAAATTAGGTAAGTATATGCTTGATAATAAATATGGTAAAATAATTAATGTTGCAAGTACGAATGGAATTGATACATATTATCCTGAATCTATTGATTATGATGCATCAAAAGCTGGTTTAATTAATTTAACTAAGAATCTTGCTAAATATTATGCACCATATATATGTGTTAATGCTATCGCACCTGGTTGGATTGAAACAAAAGATACATTAAATATGGATGAATCATTTATTAAAGAAGAAAAAGAAAAGATATTATTAAATAGATTTGGAAGTCCTTATGAGATTGCGCGTAGTATATTATTTTTATGTGAAAATGATTATATAGACGGGGAAGTTATTAGAATTGATGGAGGTAAAAGATGAATATATTTGAACAAGCAGAAAAAGATATAAAACCTTATATAGAAAGTATTAATGACATGTGTTACAAAAATAGTTTAAAGGTTTTGAATGCATTTATAGAAAATGGAGTTTCAACATATCATTTTAATTCAACAGATGGGTATGGTTATAATGATGATGGAAGAGATGTAATTGAAAGGGTTTATGCTAGTATTTTTAAAGCTGAAGATGCTTTAGTTAGAACACAAATTATATCTGGTACACATGCTTTAACTGTTACTTTATTTGGTTTACTTAGACCAAATGATATATTACTTTCAATTACAGGTACACCTTATGATACATTACATGAGGTTATTGGTATCAAAGAAAATAATTCATCTTTAAAAGCGTTTGGCGTAAAGTATGATGAGATAGATTTAGTAGATAATGAATTTGATTATGATAAGATAGAAAATTATTTAAAAAATAACAAAGTTAAAGTAATTGAAATTCAGAGATCTAAGGGGTATTCAACTAGAAAGTCTATTACAATTGAAAAGCTAGAAAAAGTAATTGATTTTATTAGAAGTATTGATGAAGACGCAATAATTATGATTGATAATTGTTATTGTGAATTAGTTGATGAAAAGGAACCTATTGAAGTAGGTGCGGATATAGCTGTTGGTTCTTTAATTAAGAATTTAGGTGGTGGTCTTGCTCCTAATGGTGGTTATGTTGTTGGTAGAAAAGATTTAGTTGAATTAGTTGCTGAAAGATTAACTGTTCCGGGTTGTGGAAAGGAAGTTGGTCCAACTTTAGGTTTTAATAAAGCTATATTGCAAGGTTTGTATATGGCTCCATCTAGTGTTGCAGCGGCTTTAAAGACTGCTATATTTACATCAAGAGTACTTGAATTGAGTGGTTATAAGGTAGAACCTAAATATAATGAAAAAAGGGCTGATATTGTTCAAAATATTGAGTTTGGTAATCCTGATGATTTGATTAATTATTGTAAACAAATACAATATAATTCACCAATTGATTCAAGTGCTAGTGTGGTACCTGATGATATGCCGGGATATGATGATAAGGTAATTATGGCGGCTGGTACTTTTACACAAGGATCTAGTTTGGAACTTTCTTGCGATGGTCCAATTAGAGCACCTTATATTGCTTATCAACAGGGTTCACTTACTTATGAATATGGTAAGATAGCAATTACAAATGCTGTTAATAGTTTAAAATGAGTTTAACTCATTTTTTTTAATTCTTCTAATTCTTTTTTTAGAGCATATATCATTTTTTCTAGTGTTTCAACATTAATGTTGTTTGGTCCATTTCTTCTTTCGGCTTCAACTTGTTTATATAAGGCGTTAGTACATAGTACTTGGGCGGTTAACATTAGCCAGTTTCCTAAGGCGTTTTGTTCGTTTGCTGTTAAATCATCTATTAGGAGGTATCCTAATGCGACTGCTGAAAGGGTAAATAATTTTGGGGGAATATTTGGTAAGGACATAGTATCATCTCTATAAAATTATATGAATAAAATTTTGAATATTGTTTCATAATATAGTTGAAAGGAAAGTGTTATGAAAGAGAATAATGAATTATTAGAGTATATTTATAAGTGTGCGAATATGGGGTATGAGAGTACTACTAATTTAATAAGGGCTTTAGAGAATAAGGAAAATAAATTAAAAAAGGCTATTGAGGATGAGTTAAAAGAATATGAGAAGATAGTTAAGGATTGTAAGAAATTACTTAAAAATAATAAGATTGAGCCTAAAAATACAAATATAATGACAAAGATGAGTTCTTTTATTGGTATTAATATGTCTGTTGTGAAGGATAATTCGGATTCAGCGATTGCTGAGATGTTAATACAGGGCTTAAATATGGGAAAAATAGAGATGGAAAAGAAACTTGATAAATATAGTAAAGTGGCTGATAAAAAGATTATTAAATTAGCGAAGGATTTATATGAGTTTCAGAATAATTCTATTGAAGAGTTAAAGAAATATTTATAAAAACCTTAGATTTTATTCTAAGGCTTTTTTGGTTGAAAAAAATATATTTTTGAAATATAAATGTTTAGATTTATACATTTTAACAAAGTTGACAATCATACGGATAAATGATATAATGTCCGTATGAATGAACAAAGAGGTGAAATTATGGAATTTATGACAATTGATGAGTTTGTAAATAAAAGTAATATAGAAATTATTCAAAAACTTATGGAAGAAAATAATGGTTATATTACTGCAAAAGAACTTGAAGATTTTGATATAAGTAGAAGTTATCTTTCTATTATGGTTCAAAAGGGAATGATAGAAAAAGTTTCTAAGGGAATATATATAGATTCTGCAAAAATTGAAGATGTGTATTATGTACTTAGTATAAGTACACCTAAGATAATTTATTCGCATATGACTGCACTTTATTTTCATAACCTTTCGATTAAAGCTCCAGATGGTTCGTTTGATATAACGGTTACAAAAAAGTATAATAATTCTAAACTAAAAAAACATAATGTTTTTTATGTTGATGATAAGTTTTATAATATAGGTGTAATTGAAATTGATACACCACAAGGAAATAAAGTAAAAGCTTATGATATAGAAAGATGTATTTGTGATATAATTCGTTCAAAAAAAAGAATGGATCCTGAACATATTAAATATGCAATTAAAGAATATCTAAAAAGAAAAGATAAAGATCTAATTAAACTTTCAAAGTATGCTGAAATGTTTGGCATAAAAGAAAAAGTTATGGATTTTGTGAGTATGATGTATGAATAGTATGCAAATAAAAGATAAATTAAAAAATATAGCTGTAAAACGTAATTTGGATTTTAATACACTACTTCGATTACATATGTATGATCGTTTTATTGAAAGATTAGCAATAAGTGAATATCGTGATAATTTTATTTTAAAAGGTGGATTTTATTTGAGTACATTGTTTGGATTGGAAAATCGATCTACCAAAGATATAGATACAGCAATTAAGGATGCTAATTTCTCTAAAAAAAATGTTGAGGATATGATTAAATCAATTATTTCAATTGATATTAATGATGGTGCTCTAATAAGTTTAGTAGAAATTGGTAATATACGCGAAGAAGATCAATATGGTGGTTTTAGGGTTGTTTTAAATGTTAAACTTGACACAATTGTAGAAAATTTTCAAATTGATATCGCAACCGGCGATCCTATAACTCCGAAACCAATTATATATAAATATCTTCCAATATTAGGAGATAATTATATAAATGTATGGTCATACAATATTGAAACTGTAATTGCGGAAAAGCTGGAGACAATTTTGAGGAGAGCAGAAGCAAATAGTAGAATAAGAGATTATTATGATTTGTATTTAATATATACTAAAGGCTGGAATTATGTTAAGGTAGATAATCTACGTAAGGCAGTGAATAAAACTTTTATTAACAGAAACTATGTAGGAAATATTGAAGAAACAATCATTGCATTAAAAAATAGTGAGATTATTAGGGAGCGTTGGGATTTTTATAAGAAAAAATATAAATATGCAAATGGTATTGATTACGATGAGATAATGGATTGTATTGAAAAAATTGTTAAAGTAATAATTCCTGTAGTTGTATAGGCTTAGTAAAACATCTGTTAATTATTTTATTGTGAAAAGAAGCTTGATTTTTAAGCTGTTGTAATAATATGGGGGAAGAAAAATGAAAAAGTATAACATAATAGTAATTTTTAATAAGGAATTAAATAAGACATTAATGTGTAAAAGAACTAAAGAACCATACAAGGATATGTTTAATTTGGTTGGTGGAAAAATTGAAAAAGAAAATGATGGTTTGAATGAGGCATATAGGGAGTTATTTGAAGAAACTGGTATATGTAATAATGATATATCTTTAATTCATTTTATGAATATTGAGTATATTACTTTTAATAAGATGATTGAAATATATTATGGTATTTTAAATAAAGATGTTCATTTGATAGAAGAAGTAAATAAGCTTGAATGGATTGATATGAATGATAACTTTTTTGATATGCAAAAATATGCTGGTGAAGGAAATATAGGACATATAATAGAAGAAATAAAAATTGAATTAAATAATATTAAATAAATATTTTTTGACAATTAAACTGAAAATTGTTTGATGTTTTTACAATCATACGGATAAAATCAAAAATGTCCGTATGATTGAACTACAATAATCAAAAAATGATAGAAAAAATCAAATATTGATAAGATTAAAAACCTTAGATTTTATTCTAAGGCTTTTAATTTCCTCCAAATCTTCTATTGCGAGTTTTAAAGGAACTAATAATTTCTTCTAATTCATTATATGTTAAATCAGGAAATAGAGTAGGTGTAAAAAATAATTCACTATAGCTCAATTGCCATAAAAGAAAATTACTTAATCTATATTCGCCACCTGTTCTAATCATTAAATCAACATCTGGTATTTCTTTTGTGTCTAAATAAGAATTAAAAAGAGTTTCATTTATATTATCAACACTAATATTATTTTCAATTATTTTTTTAGTAGCTCGCATAATTTCATCGCGACTTCCATAATTTAAAGCAATTGTTAAATTTAATCCATTACAATCTTTTGTCATTTCAATTGCTTTATCAATTAAGCTTTGCAACTTTTTAGAAAACGCTGATTTATCTCCTATAACTCTTATTTTCATATTGTTTTCTTTACTTTCTAATATATATTTATGAAACATATCTTCAAATAATTTCATTAGAAAGTTAACTTCATCTTTACTTCTTTTCCAATTCTCTGTTGAAAAAGCATAAACTGTTAAATGGGTTATATCTAGTTTGCTATACCATTTACATATCTCATATAATTTTTCGGCACCATCTTTATGTCCAAGTGATCTTGAACCGTATTTATTTTTACCATATCTACCATTTCCATCCATTATAAGTGCTACGTGCATAATTTCACCTCTTAATAATTATATCTTTATTTTTAAATAAAAACAATCTCTTGTAATTTTAAAGAAAATAATATAAAATATTTCTGGTGATTGATTTGGAAGATTATAATAAGTATTTTCATAAAAGAATAGGTAATTTATATTTGTCGCAAGCGGAGATGGATATTTTAGATATGTATGAAATTGATTATAAAAAATATAATGATATTAAATTATTAATGTATGAAATAGAAGAGGTTTTGGAAGAAGAAGATAGTGATGAATTAGAGTGGGTTTTAAATGAACTTGCGGAATTTAATTATTATAATAATACAAAAAAATGAAAATTAGTTTTTCATTTTTTTTAATGCTTTCTTTTGAATATTATAGGTTTCATTTACTTCATATGGCAATATATCAATATTTAAAGTAAACTTATGATTTTTAATTTTATGAATGGTTTTTTTATCTAATATTTGGATTCCTGGTAAGTATATATCATAATTATCTATAAAGTTTAATCTGATTATATTTTTTAATTTAATGGCATTTTCTTTATCTATAATAATACTTTTGTAAAAAGAATTAATATTATGGGTAATATTAAAGATTGATACATCAAAAATACTTTTTTCTTCATTATAATTTACATTTATTTCATATTTATTATTATCAAAACTAAAATCTTTTAAAACTAAACTATAAATTGTTATAAAATTATTCATAATTTTCCTTTCGCTTAAAAAAAGAAAGTACATAAGTACTTCCTATCTGTTGTAATATTCAACAATTAATGATTCGTTGATATCTGCATTTAATTCAGAACGTTCTGGATATCTTACATAAGTTCCAGCCATTTTATTTTCATCAAATGTAACAAATTCAACTCTACTATTTTTAGCTTCTAATGCAGCTTTAATAGCAGGGTGATTTAAAGATTGTTCTTTGATTGCAATAACATCGCCTGGTACACATCTATAAGATGGAATATCAACTTTTTTACCGTTTACGGTAATGTGTCCGTGGTTAACTAATTGACGAGCAGCTCTTCTAGTAGTTGCAAAACCAATACGGTATACCATATTGTCTAAACGACTTTCAAGTAGTCTTAAGAAGTTTTCACCGTGAACACCTTTTAATTTACCAGCTTCAACAAATGTTTTTTCAAATTGTTTTTCAGTTAAACCATAAGTAAATCTTAATTTTTGTTTTTCTTTTAATTGAACACCATAGTTAGATAATTTCTTAGCTCTATCTTGACCGTGTGCACCTGGTGCATATGGTCTTTTTGCTAATTCTTTACCATTTTCAAGTGTTGAAAAACCTAAATGTCTTGATTTGCGATAAACTGAACCAGTATATCTTGCCATATTTTTTTCCTCCTTGTAATATTTTACAAACAAAGGCAATTTGTCAAATTATAGGGTGTTTATTTTGATACTTTCACATAGTCAGCAATAGTTACTAATAAACCTAAAAGGAATAAACACATTACAAAATTCAAATTATGCTGTCCGTTTGCAAGATAAATTATATTATTTTTTTACCTTTAAGTCAACCTTAAATCAATAAAAAAATAAACTTTGTAAAAAAATATATTAAAATTAGAAAAAGTGTGCTATAATTTTAATATAGAAGAATATGGGTGATTAAATGGATAACAATATTACTTTAATTATGATTTCGACTTTAGTTGTAACTAGTATACTTATTACTTGTGTATTAATTGCAATTCAAAATATAAAAAATAAAAAAATAAAAAAAGCTCTTGAAAAGTTAGAGTTTGAAAAAAATACTATTGATAGTATGCCTATAAATAATGAGCTTTCTAAAATAGAAACATTTTTAAAAAATGATAAGATTGATGCTTTATATAAAGAATGGAAAACAAGACTTGATGATATAAAAACTACACAAATACCACATTTAACAGATATGTTAATTGAATCAGATTATTCTTTACAAAAGCTTGATGCTAAGGCTGCAACATATAAACTTGCTCAACTTGAAATGGAAGTTTATAAAGTTAAAACGGAAGCTAATGTTTTACTTGATGAGATTAAAGAAATAACTGGTAGTGAAGAAAAGAATAGATCAATTATTATTGCGATGAAACAAAAGTATAGAGAACTTTATCAAAAGTTTAATGATAATTATGATGCATTCTATGATGTTACAGATACTATTAAGTTACAGTTTACAAATATTGCTAGTCAGTTTGAAAACTTTGAAAAAGTAATGGAAAATAATGATTATACTGAGGTTAATAAGATAATAAAAAGTATTGATGAGATGCTTAAACATATGGAGGTTGTTATAAATGAGGTTCCTTCTATTATGTTACTTATTAAGAAAGTTTTACCTTCTAAAATAAAAGAAGTTACAGATAATTATAAGAAGATGAAAGAAATGGGTTATCCTCTTGATTATTTGAATATTGAGTATAATATAGATGAGGCTAATAAGAAAATAAAGGATTGTTTTGAGAGAACAAAGGTTCTTAATTTAGAGGATAATTTGTTTGAATTAAAGGTTTTAAATGATTATTTTGATTCTGTTTTTAATGATTTTGAAAATGAAAGACAGGGTAGAAAAGATTATGAAGAAATTAATCAAAAGTTTTATTCTAGGTTAGTTAAAATGAATAATGCCATTAGAGAGATAAAGCTTCAAATTGGTGATTTAGAGGTTTCTTATAATCTATCGAGTGATGATATTGAAACATTAAATAATATTGCGGAATCTCTTAAGAATTTGAATGATGATTATCAAATACTAATTAATCATACTAGTAATAATGTTTTTGCTTATTCTAAATTGATAAAAGAAATTGAAAATTTAAATTATCGATTAATTAATTTGGAAAATAATTTGGATTCTAGTTTAGATACGATTGGTAATATGCGTGAGGATGAGGCGAGAGCTAGAGAACAGCTTGAAGAGATTAAGATTGTTATGAGAAAAGCTAAGGTAAAGATTCATGAATATAATTTGCCTATTGTTCCTGATATATATCAAACAGAATTAAAGGAAGCTATGGATGCCGTTAAGGAAATTGTCAAAGAACTTGAACAAAAACCGATTACAATAGATATTCTTAATACAAGGGTTGATACAGCTCGTGATTTAGCGCTTAAGGTTTTGAGAAGAAGTGAAGAAATTAGTAGGTGTGCTCATTTAGCAGAGATGGCTATTGTTTATGGGAATAGATATAGACCGGTTAGTCCAGAGGTTAATAGACAACTTAATTATAGTGAAAATTTATATTATAAAGGAGAGTATAAAAAATCTCTTGAGTTGACTGCTAATATGCTTGAGAGAATTGAACCGGGTATATATAATAGACTTGTAAAAAAATATGTTCAATAAAAAAGTACATTGAGATATTTAAAATAAATCTCAATGTATTTTTAATTATGAAAATGATTATAATTGTTTTGGTAATTAAATGAAATGGTAGATATTTAGATGATAAATAGTAATAAAAAAATTTAATTTTTATTAAAAATATTGTATAATATACCTGTTGGAGGAATTGTATGGAAAAATTGATTTTAATAAAATATGGTGAATTAACAACAAAAAAGGATAATCGTAAGTTTTTTATTAATGAGTTAGTTACTAATATTAGAAAAAAAATAGATAATATAGAAATTGAATATAGCTTAGATAGAATGTATATTAGAAGTTCTGATTTAGATGATGTTGTTACAAAATTAAAAGAAATATTTGGAATATATAGTATAATAGAGTGTTATAGAGTAAATGCTAATATTGATGAAATAAAAGAAACAATTTTATCTTTACTTAAGGAACAAGATTTTAATACTTTTAAGGTTATAACGAAAAGATCTGATAAGTCTTTTCCTATTTCATCAATGGATTTTAGTAGTCAAATTGGTGGATTTATTTTGAAAAATATTTCTTCTAAAGTTGATGTTCATAATCCTGATTTATATGTAAATATTGAGATTAAAAATGGTTATTCTTATATTTATTTTAATGAGATAAAGGGATTGGGTGGTTATCCGGTTGGTGTACAAGGAAAGGGTTTATTAATGCTTTCTGGTGGTATTGATTCTCCGGTTGCTGGATATATGGCTTTAAAAAGAGGAGTTGATATTGAGTGTATTTATTTTGATTCACCACCACATACTTCTATAGAGGCTAAAAATAAAGTTATTGATTTAGCGCATATTTTGAATAAGTATAGTGGTAGAATTAAGATAAATGTTATTCCTTTTACAAAATTGCAAGAAACAATTTATAAAAATGTTCCAAATGAATATATGATTACTATTATGAGAAGAATGATGTATCGTATAGCGCATAAACTTGCTTTAAAAAATAAGTGCAAAGTTATTATTAATGGTGAATCAATTGGACAGGTTGCTAGTCAGACTTTAACTAGTATTAATACTATTAATAGTGTTACCAATTTTCCTGTTATTAGACCTGTTGCTTGTTTAGATAAGTTAGAAATTATTGAAATTTCTAAAAAAATTGGTACTTATGATATTAGTATAAAACCTTATGAAGATTGTTGTACGGTTTTTGTTCCAAAACATCCTTCTATTAATCCTGATATTAATAAATGTTTAGAGTTTGAGAAATTATTTGATTATGATTCTTTAATTGATGATGCTATTAATAATAATGAAGTTATTTATAAATTAGATAGAAATAAGTATCAAGATTTATTGTAAAAAATTACCATTATAATTTATTTTATCTTACACATTATATTAATGTGATGGAGGTGAAATGAATGAATACAAATAATAAGTTCGTAACTAATGGTTCAAAACAAGCTATCGATAAAATGAAATATGAAATAGCTAGTGAATTAGGTGTTAATTTAGGACCTGATACAACTGCTCGTGCTAATGGTTCAGTAGGTGGAGAAATCACTAAGAGATTAGTTCAAATGGGTGAACAACATTTAGGATCATACCAAGCTAAATAACTATAGAATAGCCTAGGCTATTCTTTTTTTGTGAAAAAATATTGTAATATAAAATATTTTGT
>HF993316.1 GCA_000433875.1 Firmicutes bacterium CAG:884 | reverse complement strand
GTATAAAATATACAGAGTATTTATTAAAACAGGGAGTTATTGTATATTTTTTATCAGACAATCTTAATACAATAGGGGAAGATTCGGAGTTTAGACTTACAATTATGTCAAGCTTGGCTCAAGATGAGGTTAGAAAACTTTCTGAAAGAGTTAAATTTGGTATTAATAGAATGATTAAAGATAGAAAACTTATTGGTGGTAATTTAACTGGATATTTCAAAAAAGATGGAAGATATGAAATTAATCCAGCAGAAGCACCAATAATTACTTATCTTTTTGAAACTTATGTATCTGGGAAAGTTGGTCTTAAGAAGATAGGACAAGATCTTGCAAAAATGGGATATTTAAATTCAAAAGGGGAACCATATTCTGATACAACTATGGCAAAATTTTTAACTAATCCTAGATATAAAGGATATTATACTGCAAGACTTACTGAGGTTGAAAATTATAAAACACATAAAAAGAAAAAAGTTCCAAAAGAAAGACAAATAATTGAAAAAGATGATAGAGTTCCAGCAATTGTATCTGAAGAGTTATGGAATAAAGCAAATGAACTTCATGAGATGAGAAAAAAATCACCTGCAAGACACATTCTAAATTCTGAAAAATCTTTAGAAACTGCAAAATATAGCTGTTTATTATATTGTAAGGATTGTGGTAATGTATTTATAAGAGCTGGAGGAAGTAATAGAGCAAATAATCCTACATGGTCTTGTAAGAAATATAAGACTGAGGGAGTTGGTGCCTGTGCTTCACCAATCTTAAGAGAAGAATATCTAGATAAGATATTTGTACAAATATTTATATACTGCAAGGATTGTGGAAATGTATTTATAAGGGCTGGTGGAAGTAATAGAACAAACAATCCTACATGGTTCTGTAAAAAATATAAGGAAGAAGGTGTTGGTGCCTGTGCTTCACCAATCTTAAGAGAAGATTATCTAGACAAGATATTTATCCAAATATTTAGTGATTTTATAGATAATAAAAAAGAATATTTAAGTGGGGTAATAAATGAATATGAGAATATTATAAGCAGTAATAATAGCTCTGATAATATTGGAAGTATAAACAATCAAATTACAAAAATAGAGAGTCTTAAGAATAAATTATTAGATTTGAGTATTAAAGGAATGATTGATGATTTAGAGTTTAAGAAAAGAAACGATAAGTTTAATAATGAAATTAATTTCTTAAAAAAGAAAATTTATACACTTAATAATCCTAATGCAGAAATTACAAAATTAAAGGAAAAAATAATAGAAGTTAGAAATACTCTTACTTCAAAAGCTGATTTACAAAAAGAGCTACCTAATTTAATGAGAATATTAGTTGAAAGAGTAGAAGTTGAAAAAATAAATGGCGATAGAAAACATGTAAGATTAATTATTTATTTCAATTTTAATGCAGATACAATATACAGAGAATTAGAAATTGATAACAAAATAAAAAAACTTGAGTTATCAAATTTTTATCCAAAAAAATGTTCTTTTGGTGATAAAGAGATTCAAAATAGCCTACATAAGAACACTGGAATTGATTGTGGAAGTCTTGAAAATAAAGAAAAAAATGCTTTTTTATGTTCCGATAGTAACACCAAGCAATACAGGCTTCGTTAGTCTAGGATTCAAATTAGGCAAAGAAAAATTATTTAATTATATAAAGAAATTTGGATTTGGAAGTAAAACAGGAGTAGATTTAAATGGTGAAGAAAATGGTATTTTATTTAATCTAGATAAAGTAGGTGACTTGGAACTTGCAACAACATCATTTGGTCAAGGTGTCAGTGTAACTCCGATCCAACAAATAGTTGCTGTATCAGCAGCAATTAATGGTGGTTATTTAATGAAACCATATATTGTAAAGTCATTAAATGAACCAGTTACTAATACCGTTATAAAAGAAAATAAGCCTACTATCGTAAGAAAAGTTATATCAGAAGAAACAAGCACTAAAGTAAGATATGCACTAGAAAGTGTCGTTGCAAACGGAACCGGAAGAAACGCATATATTGAAAACTATCGAGTAGGTGGTAAAACAGGTACTGCTCAAAAAGTAAAAAATGGTGTATATATGGTAGGCAATTATATTGTTTCCTTCATTGGCTTTTTACCAGCCGATGATCCTGAAGTAGTTGTATATATTGCAATTGATTATCCCAAAGGAATTACACAATATGGTGGTACAGTATCTGCACCAATCGCTAGAGAAGTACTCCTTGATAGTATAAATGCTTTAAATATAAAACCATCTAAAGGTGGATTTAATAAAAAATATAATTGGAACGATAAAAAAAGTTATATCGTTAATGATGTTGTTGGAATGAGTGTTAATGAAGCAATTAAAGAATTAAAACACTTTAAAGTAGAATATTCAGGTAGCGGAACAAAAGTTATTTATCAATCACCAACAAAAGGAACAAAACTTACAGAAGGATCAACAATAAAATTAATGGTTGGCTAATAGAAAAAAATATGGTATAATGAATTTGATGCTACAATGTGCTAAATAAGGAGGTAACAAATGAATAAATTAGAACTTATTGAAACAATTGAAGAATTAGGACTTGATACTAATGATTTCTATGTTTTGTCATCAGGCGCTTTAGTTCTTAGAAATCTATATGAAGAAGCAAATGATTTAGATATTGCCGTTAACTCTAAAGGATTAGAACATTTAAACAAAAAATACAATCTAGTTTCTAAAGAAAACAATTGGTACTATGTAAACGACAAAGTAGAATGTGTACTTGATACAAAAGCCTGGGAGATAGAAAAGGTTGGTAAATATAACGTAGAAAGTATAACTAAATACTATGAATATCTAAAATCAAGTACCAGAGAAAAAGACAAAATAAAAAGAAAAATAGTCGAAGACTACTTAAAAAAAATAACATTATAAGGCAGATGATTTATATGAAGAAAAAAATAATATTATTATTAATTCTATTAATATTACCATTTGGCGTTGAAGCTAAAAGCTTAGCAGATATGCGAAAAGAATTAAAAAAACTAGAGGCAAAACTTGCAGAATCTAAAAATCAAGAAAAATTAAATAAAGAAGAAGTAGAAAAAATAAACTCTGAAATAAATACAATCACAAATAATATTGCTGATGCTCAAGCTCAAATTGAAAAAGCCGGTAAAAAAATAGAAATAAACGAAAATGAAATTGAACAAAAACAAGTAGAAACAGATAATTTGCTTAAATATTTTCAAGCATCATCAAATGAAAATGTATATTTAGAATATTTGTTCGAAGCAAAAACTTATACAGAATTCATCTATAGATATGCAGTAATTAAACAATTAACAGAATATAATGATAATCTTTCCAAAGAATTAAAAGATTTAATTGATGAACTTGAAAATACTAAAGTTGAATTAAAGAAAAAAACTGAAGAACTACAAAAAGATAAAGCTAGCTATGAAGATAAACTAATAACACTAGCACTAAGAAACAGCGAATTAAGAGAAGAAGGAACATCAATCGAAGAAGATATTGCATATATAAAAGAAGAAATCAAAACATACGAAAGTATGGGATGTGGTGAATATCAAGATATAAGAATATGTAAAACAGTACCAAATTCTAAAGGTTTTGTTTATCCACTATTGCAAGGATGGGTAACAAGCAATTACACATCTAATCGTGATCCTGTATATTCAAATGGCCAACTAGTTAGTTCAGGTGCTCACTATGGAATTGATTTAGGCGGAATGAAAGAAGGAACACCAGTATATGCAGCCGCACCAGGTATGGTTACTAGACTTGTAATCAAAAGTAGCTGTGGGGGAAATCAAGTATTCGTTGAACATAGAGTAAATAATCAAATCTATACAACTGTTTATATGCATTTATTATCAATAAGCGTAAGTAAAGGTGATATAGTTGGACCAACTACAGAAATCGGTAAAGTTGGCGGAGATTCAACAAGTGCAACAACAAGAACCGGAAAGAAAAATGGCGGATATGATTGGTGTACTAACGGAACCCATTTGCACTTTGGCGTTTCAAACGGATCATATTCAACCGGAACATATGGCTTCAATGCTAATTCATTTAATCCAACCAAAATATTAGATTTTTCAAAAGGATATTTTTCAAGATAATATCCTTTTTTGTTGCAAGTATTTCTAAAAAAATGATATTATATTAGTAGGAGAAACATATGGAAAAAATTGATTTGCACTTACATACTACTTATTCTGATGGTGATCTAGATATAACAACTCTTTTATTAGAAGCAAAAAAAAGAGGTATTAAAACCCTTGCAATTACAGATCATGAAACAATTATTGGACTTAATGGTTATAAAAAAGCAATTGAAAAATATGGCATAAAAATAATACCAGCAATTGAAATGAATGTAACCTTATCTGGAACTCATATCTTAGGTTATGGTATTGAAGATTTAAATAAAGTAGAAAAAGCCTTTGATGATATAAGAATTGAAAATGAAAATGTAGTTTATGATATAATCAAATATCTAAAAGAAGACGGTGTAAAAATAGATGAAAGTGATGTTGCCCAAAATACTATGGAATACCACCAAAACAAAAAGAATATAGTAGAAATCAATAATGATATATTTAAATATCAAAAAGAATTTGTTATTGCTAAAAATGATGTAGCTAGGACAATGAGAGATTTAAAAATCGTTGAATCAGTTAATGAAGCATATAACTTATACTTAAATAGAGATGGCAAAAAATATTGTATTAAAACTAAAAAAATCGATGTAAGAGACGCAATAGAACTAATAGATTCCTGTGGTGGCACGACATCACTCGCACATCCAATGACAGTTAGAACAAAAAAGGAATCATTAATTAATATATGTAAAGAACTTAAATCTTATGGTTTATCAGGTATAGAAGTAGATGGCAATCGTTTTTCAAACAAACAAAGAATCCAATATCGAAATATTGCTGAAAGTTTAAATTTAATTGAAACGATTGGTAGCGATTTTCACAGACTTGATCAAGAAATGGGAATGTTTGTATCAAACAAAATCGTTGACAATTTAGAACAAAAAATAAAAGAAATGAAACTAATAAAGCATCTATAATAGATGCTTTACTTTGATATATTTAATAATATTCCTATACTTATCATACTAATTAATAAACTTGAACCACCATAACTTAAAAAAGGTAAAGTAACACCTGTTACTGGTATTAATCCAACAACAACCATTAAATTAAGTGAAGATTGAAAAGCTAAAGAAAAAGTTATTCCAAATGCCAAATATTTTTTAAATAAATCATTTTGTTTGCGTGCAACTCTAAATCCCTCAAATGTTATAAAAGCAAATAATAAAACAATAATAGAAGCACCTATAAAACCTAACTCTTCACATATTATAGAAAAAATAAAATCCGTTTGCGGTTCTGGTAAATAAAAATGTTTTTGTCTTGAATTACCAAGACCTAGACCAAATAAAGCTCCAGGTCCAATAGCATATAAAGATTGAATTATTTGAAACCCTGTTCCAAGAGGATCTTTCCAAGGATCAATAAATGATAAAATTCTATTTATTCTATACGGCGCAATTATGATTAAACCAGTTATTCCAAGTAAACCTAATACACCCATAAAAACAAAAAAGTTCATTTTAACACCACTTACAAACATCATTGCAATTATTGTAACTGTAATAATAACACCAGTTCCTAAATCAGGCTCTAACATTATTAAACCAAAAACTAATATTGTCATTAATAGAATTGGCATTACACCATTTTTTATACTTTTCATTTCTTTTTTATTTTTTTCTAAATACTTTGCCGTAAATATTATTAAAACAATCTTCATAAACTCACTCGGTTGAATACCTAAACTACCAATTCCAAACCAGGATCGCGAGCCATTTCTAACTTTTCCAATTCCAGGTATTAATACAAGTACTAAAAGTGTCAAACATATAAATATTAAAGCATTTGATCTTTTTTTGATAAAATTCAAATCTATTTTTGATATAATTTTTATTAAAATAATACCAACTATCATAAATAATGTCTGATATTTTAAATATCTAAATTGATCATTAAACTTATATTCAGCCCATATAGAAGAAGATGAATAAATCATAATTAAACCAATTATATTAAGTGAAAGGGTACTTATTAATATTTTTTTATTCATAACAAAACTCCATATATTAAAGCAAGTAAACTTGCAATTAATCCTATGCACCAAAATAGTTTTACAATATCTCTTTCATTCATTCCTTTTTTTTCAAATGCATGATGAATAGGCGTCATCGGAAATAATCTTTTTTTAGTTAATTTATAATATATTCTTTGTATAATGGTAGTTAACATCTCGATTACAAAAACAAATCCAATTATTATTAATAATAATTCATGTCTTGTTATTATAGCCGTACTTGCAAGAACACTTCCCAAAGCAAGTGAACCAGTATCACCCATAAATATTTTAGCAGGATTAATATTAAAAAATAAAAATCCAAGTAAAGCTCCAACAAGCGTAAATATAAAAATTGTTAAATCCATATAACCATTTAACCAATCAGTATTATAGACAATTATACCAAATGTAGAAAGGGCAATTACTGATAGACCACCAGCAAGACCATCTAAACCATCAGTTAAATTTACAGCATTTGTTGTTCCAAGTAAAACTAATAAAATAAATATTCCATATAAAAAACCGATATTTTTTTTGAAGTTTATTAAATGAACCCATAATAATGGCTCATTTCCAGCAAGTAAAAACAAATAAAAGAACACAAGTGCAATTATAATTTGCATTATAAGTTTTTGGTTTTCCGTTAATCCATCATTATTTTGCCTTTTAATTTTTAAATAATCATCAATAAAACCTATTAAAGAATAAGAAATAAATGAAAATATTACAATTATGAGAGTATAATTTATTTCTATTTTTTTAAGCATATATAAAATAAATGTTATTACTAAAGTAGGTAATATAAATATTAATCCACCAATAGTAGGAGTATGATTTTTCGATTTGTGAGCCCTTTCTAAATATTTACTTATACTTTGATCTGCCTTTAATTTTTTTAGTATTGGTATTAATAAATAGCCTGTTATAATTGATAATATAAAACTTGTTAGTACAACTATAAAAATTATATGCATACTTTATCTCCTTATAAATTATATTCACGATTATATAAATTAGACTTAGTAAGCCCAAGTTTATAGAGTCTTGTAATAATAAGAAAAATATGGTAAAATGAAAAAGTACCAACAAAGTTGATATGATTAATCAAGATCAAAACGATCTGATAAGAATAATTAATATTCTTTTTTAAAAATAAAAAAATATAATATATAGGGAGAGTTTATGAAAAATAAAGTTGTCGTATTTGGCGGGGGCACAGGGATGTCTCATTTAATTAAAGGATTAAAATTATTTCCGCTTGACCTTACAACAGTTGTATCTGTGTGTGATGATGGGAAAAGTACAGGAAGACTAAGAGATGAATTCCATATTCCAGCAGTCGGAGATATAAGAAGAGTTTTAGTCGCGCTTTCTGAAACAGAACCACTTGCACTCGAATTACTCAATTATCGCTTTAAAACTACAAGCGATTTAAACGGCCATACTGTAGGTAATTTATTACTAGCAGGATGCACGAATATAACTGGAAATATGTCTGACGGAATAGAAGCATTAAGCAAAATCCTAAACCTAAAAGGTAAAGTTTTACCACTCACAGAAGACAATGTTATATTAATGGCTGATATGAGTGATGGAACAACTATTGAAGGCGAACACCTAATTACAGAATCAAACAAAAAAATAAATCGTGTTTACTATAAAGAAAAAGCGAATGTAAACGAAAAAGTAATTAAAGCAATAAAAGAAGCTGACTTAATCGTTTTAAGTATGGGAAGCCTATATACAAGTATTATTCCTAATTTAATAATCGATGATGTTGTAAAAGAAATAGAAAATAGCAAAGCAAAAATAGTCTATACTTGTAATCTAATGACCCAACCAGGAGAAACAGATGACTTCAAAGTAAGCGACCACATTAAAATATTAAACAAATATTTAGGAAATAGAAATATTGATATCGTAATTGCAAATAATTCAATAATAGATAAGAAAATCGCAAATAAATATTCCAATTTAGAACAAAAAGATCCAGTCATTTTAGATGTAAACGAAGTTAGGAAATTAAATGCTAAAATATTAAGTGATGACTTTGCAATCATCGAAAACAATGTTCTTAGACACGATACACTAAAATTAGGATATAATATATTTTCAGTCCTAATAAATGAAAATAATAATGTAAAAAGAAAAGTATTAAAAAAATAAATAGATTCGTCTATTTATTTTTCTTTAAGTATAATGTATTTAAAACTTTAACTTTCTTACCAATCTTAGTAATAAATTGTTTCTTTACGCCTTCTGGTAATCTTTTTTTTACAACTTTCATATTCTACCTCTTTCTTTCGCTTATAATTATAACACATTTACTTATATTTACAATACCTTTTAATTAAAAACTTGAATAAAATCATTATACGAGGTAAAATAATTATGGTGATAATAATGAAAAAAAGACATTTAAAAAAAAGTAGCATATTAATTATATCTTTAGTACTCTATATAAGTATTATGCTTGTATTTATAAATAAAAAAAATAAAAATGAAATAAAAAAAGATAATGATATTATAATGGTATCTTTAATCGGAAAAACAAAAGAAGAAGTAGAAGAATATGCATCAATCAATAAATTAAGACTAAACATAAAATATGAATATAGCGATTCATCTAAAGGTGTAAGTAAACAAAGTATTTCTGAAGGAAATAAAATAAAAGAAAATGATACACTTGATGTAACAATAAATAAATATTTAGATAAAGAAAAATATAAAAAAGATGGAATAAACGAACTTGGAAGAATACCCGTAATGATGTATCACCATATCGTAAATATTGAAGACAATAAATATACTGGAGGTAATGTAGATGTTGATGGCTACAATAGAACAGCCAAAGCATTTAGAGAAGATCTAGAATATTATTATCAAAATAACTATAGAATGATAAGACTATATGATTACGTAAACGGTAAAATAGATGTTGAATACGGAAAAAGTCCAATTATTCTTACATTTGATGATGGAAATAGTGATAATATAAAAGTAACCGGATTAGATGAAAATGGTAACATTATAATTGACCCCAATAGCGCGGTTGGTATTCTTGAAGAATTTAAGAAAAAATATCCTGACTTTAATGTAACAGCAACATTCTTTGTTACCGGATCTCTATTTAATCAAGGAAAGTACAATGAAAAAATCCTTAAGTTTTTAGTTGAAAACGGATACGATGTTGGAAATCATACCAAAGATCATAATAATATGAGCCAAATAAACGAAGAAAAAACCGAATATGTTGTAGGATATGTATATGAAAAACTAGAAAGTATTGTTGGAGATAAATATGTAAATATAGTCGCGCTACCATTTGGAACCCCATATTTATCAAGCCATAAAAACTTTAGCCATATTATTAGCTCGACTTATAACGGAAAAACATATAACACGATATCAACCTTAAGAGTAGGATGGGAACCAGATTATTCACCATTCAGTAAAACCTTTAACAAAAACTTTATAAAAAGATGCAGAGCATATGACAATAACGGAAAAGATTTTGATATCACATATGTATTTAATAATATTTTAAAAAATAATAGATACATATCAGATGGCGATGAAAAAACCATTGTCATACCAAAAAAATCAGAGAATTATGTTAATGATAATAATTTATATAAAGTAACTTACTAGTACAATTACTCATACTATATAACGGTGATATAGATGAATATTTATGAACTTAATAATATTTTAGAAGGTGAAATTACAAATCTAAACAAAATAAATTACGATAATATTCAAACAGATACAAGATTAGTAAATAAAAATAGTTTGCTCTTTATCTTTAACCTAGAACACGATAATGCATATAAATATATTAAAAATATGCAAATTAAACCAGCTATAATTGTTATAAACGAATATGAAAAAACAGTACCAAGCGTAAGCTGTATTAAAGTGAAAGACACCATAAAAGCATATGGAATCCTAGCGAGTTACCATAAATCACAAGTATATAGACCAACTATTATGATAACTGGATCAGTCGGAAAAACAACAACTAAAGATATGATATATGATATATTAAGTATAAATTATAAATGCAAAAAAACAGAACAATCTCAAAATAATATATTAGGCATATCAAAAATGTTACTCGATATAAAAGATGAAGATATTTTAATAGTCGAAGCCGGATCTAACCATATAGGCGAAATAAAAGAACTATCAAGCATCATTAAACCAGATATTGGTGTAATTACCAAAATAGGTAGTAGTCATATAGGAAACTTCGGAAACATTCAAAATATCTTTAAAGAAAAAACAAGCTTTATAAATGAAAATGTTATCGTGCTAGTTAATGGAAAAGATAAATACTTAAATAAACTAAAAGGTTATAACATATATAAAGTAGGAAAGAAAAACCTAAAAGTAAAAAAAATCAAAGTTAAAAATAACTTATCATTTATAACAAATAATATTAAATTAGAACTGAATTCTCTAAATAAAGACTTAGTAATGAATGCAGCACTCGCATTTTATGTTGGTTTACTATTCAATATACCAATCAATAAAATGAAACTAGCCCTTAAAAAATACGCATTCCCTAATCATCGCCAAAACATATATAATATAAATAATACACTTTTAATTGATGATACCTATAATGCATCTTATGAATCAACACTATCAAGCATTAAAATGGCAAAAAAAATCCATAAATCAAAAATATTTATATTAGGAGATATGTATGAATTAGGAAGTAAAACAAATAAAATCCATAAAAAAATATTAAATAAATTAAAAGGCTATAAAGTATATACTGTAGGTGAATTTTATAAAAATAAAAATAATTATAAAACAAAAGAAGAATTAATGAGAAAATTAAAAAAAATCAATTTAAAAAATAAAGTTATATTAGTTAAAGCATCAAGAAAAATGGAATTTGAAAAAATTGTCGATTTTATAAAAAAAGAACTAGCAAATAATTAATAAATGTTATATAATTGAATAGAGGTTGATAATATGTATCAGAAAAAAACAGATAACGTTATATATTTCGTTGCCGTATTTATGGTAACATTTGTTGTAGTTTTTATGGCAGGCACTACATATTGCCGTGTTCAAAATGAAAAAACTATAAACACTCATAAAGAAGTTAAAATGGTCGCTCGTATTGAAGGCTGGAAAAAAAACAATAAAGACTTTAAAATTGATGAAAAAAAAGTTGAAATAAATATTGATGCAACAGGAAGTACAACCGATGTAAAATATATGGTACATATCAGTAATATTCCAGAAGGTGTAAAACTATATAAAGATGAACACTTTTTATATGAACTTGATAATGACTTTGATGGAATAATAAATTATAAAGAAACTATGAAAGAAAAAATTGTTTTCTATATTGAAAATAATAATGAAAATGTTCCGGTAATAGGTGATAATTCAATAAACAATAGTACAACTGACGAACCAAATAATGAAGAAGTACCATCATTTAATGTAAAACTACTTTTTGAAAAACAAGATTTAGGGGGAATATAATGAATAATAAAGGAATGACTCTAGGAATTGAGATTTTAATTATTGTTTTCTTTGCATTCGCAGCCTTTTTATCAATATTTATATTAGTAAGATCATTTACAGGATCATATGATAACAACTATAAAACTCCTGCATATTATCATTCAATTGAATTAAAATTAGAAAAAGCTGCGAGAAAATATATGGATGGAAAAAGTATAAATGAAAAAACAATAATAACAGCAGATGAATTAAAAGAAGAAAAATTATTTAATAATAAATGTAATGGTTATGTTATAATTGATAAAACATTTTATACACCATACATTAAATGTGATGATTACGAAACAATAGGGTACTCTAAAGTACTTGCTAATTAATTTGTAAAATAAAGTAAAATATATTTTATTTTATTTTTTTTTGGTGTATAATTATTTGTAGTATATGAGGAGGAAATAAAAATGACATTAATTTATTTTATATTAGTACTTGGTATAACTGTATTTATTCACGAATTAGGACATTTCATATTCGCTAAAAAAGCAGGAATATACTGTTATGAATTTTCACTTGGTATGGGACCAGTAATATTTAAGTTTAATCGTAAAAACGATGAAACAACATATTGCCTTAGACTTTTCCCTATAGGGGGATTTGTACAAATGGCTGGAGAAGCAGTCGATTTAGATGAAAACATTCCAAAAGAAAAAAGAATGCAAAGTAAAACTTGGCTTCAAAGATTTTTAACAGTAAGTGCAGGTGTTATATTTAACTTCTTACTAGCGTTAATTATTTTCTTTACAGTTGGTATGATTTCTGGAACTAACGACCAAAAAGCATATGTTGGCGGAATAGGTGAGAACTTTAAGGCAAGTACAACTAACTTAAAAATTGGCGATCAAATCCTAAAAATAAATGGTAAAAAAAGTTTATCAAATAGTAAAGCATTACTTCTATTAACTATTAATAATGGAAAAAATATTGATGTTTTAGTTAAACATACTGATGGAACAAAAGAGACAATCACTATTGAACCAACACTAGTAAAAGAAATATTGGATGAAAATAATAATGTTACAGGATATGAAGTTTATGAGGGCGAAGAAACAAAAGATGCAATTTATAAATATGGTATTAGTTTAACAAGTAAAGTAACAAGTGTTAAAATTAATAGTTTCAAAGATTTTTGGAATAATGTATACCATGCATTTATCTATTCATTTCAAACATTCTTTGGCTTAATCGATCAAATGTTTAACATTATCGGTTACCTTTGTACAGGTAAATTATCACTTTCTAGTCTAAGTGGACCAGTTGGTATATATGAAGTTGTAGGCGAAAGCGCAAAATATGGCTTTATTAATGTTGTATATTTGGTAGGCTATATATGTGTTAATGTTGGATTTATTAACTTACTACCACTTCCGGCATTTGATGGTGGCCGTGTATTCTTTATGATAATTGAAGCAATCAGAAAGAAACCAGTAAGTCCTAAAATCGAAAACATTATTCACGCAGTAGGACTAACACTATTAATGATTTTAATGGTTGTTATAACATTTAACGATATTATAAGATTATTTGTTAAATAGACAAGATTTATCTTGTCTTTTTTTAATTTTTTCTTCCTTTTTTATAAAAATAATGGTATACTTTAATAGTAGGTGATGATTTAGATGAAAAAAGGATTTACTTTAGTAGAATTAATTGCAGTAATTGTTTTACTTTCTTTAATCGCACTTTTCACTTTTCCAAGTGTAAATAAGACAATTAAAGATCGTAAAGAAGCATTATATAATGTACAAATTGACAATATAAAAGCATCAGCTGTTAGTTATATTGATAAAAATGGATTACTTAAAGATAATGATAAAGTTATTGTAACTTTATGTCAGTTAAAACAAAACGGATTTACTGATGAAAAAATAAAGAATCCTATTAATAATAAATATATTCCAGATGATTCTAAAGTTATTGTAACAAAAGATGAAAGAATATTCATTTATGGAACTGATGGCAATACAACTTGTACAGTAAACGATACAACTTTATTTGAATATGTGGAAGTTGGATCTGAATATAAAGAAACTATAGATGTTAGTTTATATACTGTAACTATATATAGCGGTGATACTGTTGTAAACAAAATTGATACATCTAAATTAGGATCATATTTTATTGAATATGTAAGTAGTAATAAAAAAATAAATAAATATGTATATATTGTTGATACAACATCGCCAAATATTCTTTATAAAGATAAAGTAAATGGAAGTAATGAAATTGGTAAAAGCGCTATTACAATTGAAGCAAATCAAGGCGTATTTATACCCTATAATGTAATGGTTAGTGATAATAGTGGAGAAGTAATTGAACCAACTATTTCATCAAATGTTAATTTAAGAATACCAGGATCATATTATGTTACTTATAAAGCAAGTGATAGTAGTGGTAATACAACTATAAAAACACAAGTGATTAAAGTAGTAGATACAAAACCACCTGTTATTGAAAGTGTTAGTGGTAATCCAAGCGTTAAAACACCAATGAGCGTAGTTATAACCGTAAATGCATACGATGATGGTGTTGGTCTGCACCCATTAGGAGCTTATTCGTTTGACGACGGTAAAACTTGGCAAGTATCAAATAGTATTACAGTTGATAGTAATACAACTCTTAATATTGTTGTAAGAGATGCTGCTTTAAATAAAACAAAACATACAGAAAAAATTACAAATATACTTAAAGATGACAAAAACATTTCATTCACAATAAAAAGTGGTACCTTAAAAAATAATGGTTGGTTTACAAGTGATGTTGGTGTTTTAGTTAAACCGCTTGTATCAAATGATTATTTTGAATCATTTAGTTATTGCACAGGAAATAATATTTGTACTCCAGATAAAACAAGTACGAATTATAATGGTGAAACTATAAAACTTACAGAAAATACTAGTGGTACTCTAATATGTGGCCGAGTTAATAAAAAAGATAATACAAAAACAGATGTAGTATGTAGTACCTTATTTAAAATTGATAAAAGTATACCAGATGTAAGATATGAAGTAATATCAGGAAATCAAAATAATGGATACGAGCCTTGGTATGTAAGCGACGTTAATCTATCGGTTAGAACTTCATCAATAAGTGGTATTGAAAAAATTGAATATTGTACAACAACAGGAAATAGTTGTACCCCAAATAAAACAGCATATGGTTCAAATATAAATGTTATATTGAGTACAAATAGTAAAACAAATAAAGTATGTAGTATTGTTACAAACAATGCCGGAACAAGGGGCCAAAATACTTGTAGTATTAATTATCAAATAGATAAAACAGTGCCAAGTGTAAGTCTTGTTTTAAATGGTGGTGTTGGTGATTATATTGGTAAAACAGCAAGTATTAAAGCTGTAGTTAGCCCAAGTACTAATGCTAGTGGTTATACTTTTATTTGGTACAAAAATGGTACTCAAATTCAAAGTGGAACTAGTGATACGATTACAATTAGTAATGGTGATAATATATATAAAGAAGATACTTATAGAGTTGTTGTTATCACAGGAGCAGGAAATAAGGGTGAATCTTCTAAAAAAGTAAAGGTAGATACTGTTAAACCTACTTGTAGCTTAACTGCAAATGGAACTAATGGAAATAATGGTTGGTTTATATCAAGTAGCGTTAATATTATTGGTACATTTAAAGATAGTGAAAGTGGTGTTGAAAGTAAAGGTGTTGGTACTAGTTATGGTTACAATGGTAATACTAGTTATAGTGTAAGTACAAATACCAAAGGAACTACCATATATTGTTCAGTTAAAGATAAAGCTGGTAATGAAGGAAGTAATAGCATAACCATTAAGAAAGATGATGGTAGTGATAGTTCTTGTTCATTAAGTGGTGAAAATAGTAGTTGGACTAACGGAAGAGTACATATCATATATCAATTAACTAATAGCCTTAGTGGAGTTGCGGAAGTACAAGACTTTATAGGAAATGCTATGAGTACCTATGATGATGAGCTTGTAGATCAAGGTCAAATAAGGCCAAACTCAAACGCTTACGGTTTAGAAGCAATATTCTACAATCCCGTAGTTTATAAGACTATGTCGTTTAGTTCCTGGTCTATAACACTAAACTCTGGTGCAAAAGCAAGTTGTCCAGCAAAAACAGCAAATGTATATTTTGATGCAGTCAAACCAACTTGTTCATTTGTCGGAAACACACCTAATGGAAGTAATGGTTGGTATAAAAGTAATGCAAATATAACAGCAACATTTAGTGATGGCTCAGGCAGTGGTGTTGAAAGTAAAGGTGTTGGTAGTGAAAACAATAGTTCCCTAGATGCAGGAAGCTATAATAATCATACAACTTATGCACTAACCGAAAACACAAATGGCAAAACATTATATTGTATTGTCAAAGATAAAGCCGGAAACGTAGGAAGTAATACAATAAATGTTAAGAAAGATGATGGAGTTGGTAGTGGCAATTGCTATCTAAGCGGTGAAAATACTACTTGGAGAAACGTTAAACCAAATACAAGATATGTTGCTACATCAAGTGGTAGTGGATTTAATTGTAATTTTCCAGGAGATCCCTTAAATGTTTCTTCTTGTTCAGAAGGAATGTTCTTTAAACCAGCATTTTTTGGAGCAACAGCAAATGCTGATGTTGTTAAGACAAGAGATTTTTCTTCATTTAGTATACCATTAAATAGTGGGGCTAAATTGACCTGTCCAGCTAAAACAGCTAATATTTACTATGATAATGAAAAGCCTACTTGTTCTATAAGTATAAGTGGAACATTGGGAAATAACGGTTGGTATAAAACTAAATCAACAGCTTCGGTTAGAGGAAACGATGGATCAGGTAGTGGTGTTGCAAGTGCTTTAATTGGATACACAGCATCAAACGCTGTATCATCATCAATAACAATAAATGAAGGCGGAAGAGCATCTCAATTAGTTGGTATAGTTAAAGATAAAGCTGGTAATACAACCACATGTACTCATGGTGAATGGAAAGTTGATGCAACCATTCCTTCTGTAAAAGTAACGGGAACTGTTGCTAGTGGTACATGGACAAATAAAGATGTAACATTATATGGTGGCGTAACACCAGATGGTGTAGATAGTGTATTTAGCGGTTATACATATAGATGGACTAGAAATGGAACATATGTAGGATCAACTAAGAATATAACTGCAACATCAAGTGGAACATATACATTAACTGTAACAACAGGTGCCGGTAATAGCGCTTCAGCAAGCTATACTGTTAAAATTGATAAAACTGCACCAACTTGTGAGTATAGCGGAGGAAGCAGTAGTTGGACTAATAGGTATGTTACAATCAAGATTGGTTGTAAAGACAATGAAAGTGGATGCGCAAGCGGTGAAAAGAGTGAAACAATTAGAACACTAACAAGAACAAAAGCAATGACAACAACTATTAAAGATAAAGCAGGTAATAGCACAACTTGTACTAAAACATTCGATGTCTATTATGATGGTACTGACCCAGTATGTTCAGTAAATATAACAAGTTCGGGAACAAGTGGTGTAAGTGGAAACGTTAGTGCTACAGATAAAGGTAGTGGTATTAGCGGATCATCAAGTCGATCATTCACTAACATAAAATCAAGCACAACTTATACATTCAGTGATAAAGCAGGTAATAGCACTTCTTGTAGGGTAAATGTAACTAGCAGCACTGAATACCGAAAAACGACTTGTAGAGAATACAAAGCGTGCTCAAGTAATCAATGCGATTGGAATACTTGTCTAACAACAAAATGCTCTGGTGGATGGGATAATAGAGTATGGGGAAACAAATATAAGTGTTGTAGCGCTCAAGGATGTGGACCAAGTTCGTGTCACGAATCTAACCCTGGACCAAGGTATTGTATAAAAGATGGCAATGCAAAATGCCTTGTAAATTCAGGAAAATGGAATAGTTGTAAATATGAAGAGTGCGTTGCGGGATATGAAACGTGTCGAGCAGAAAATTGTGGCTGCGAAACATGGAATTCAGCTGGAAATTGGAGTACAACTTCTTGTCATGAATCTACAGTAATAAAATGTGAAAGTAGGACGGTGTATTATGGCAGTTAAAAAAATATTATCTTACACTTTAATCGTAATTGCCGTATTACTTATAATTCTTCCAATCATTATAAACAAAGATAATGAAAAGGAAAAAATAAAAGTAAAACGTGATATGGAAAATAAGATGACCGAGTTTTGCAACTATGCATTTATTGATTTAGATAAAGATACAGGCGAAGTATGGGTAACTATTGCAGAAATGAAAAAATTATTTGACTATGACATATCTTTATTCGAAAATAAAAAATATGCGTGTGACTTATCAAAATCCCATATTGAAGCAACTATTGAAGACGATAAATTAATCTGTAAGCCAGTATTATCGTGTAAATATTTATCAAAATAGTTATTGACAAGTAATAAAAAAAATAGTATTATTTATTAAAACAACGAGAAAAAATATTATTAACTTCCTTATATTAGTGAGCTTGGTATAGTGAAAACAAGTTATAATAGCTAGTAATTCCTATTTTCTCAAGGTGAAATGCAAACATTTCCGGGTAAAACCGTTATATTAATTAAGATAAAAAAAGGATGGTACCGTCTTTATAGACTCCTTGTACCATTCTTTTTTGCTATATTAGGAGGAAGAATTATGGCAAATAAAGCAATAACAAGTAGAGATGTAGACTTTGCGCAATGGTATACAGATGTTGTAAGAGCAGCACGCTTAGCAACTTATTCATGTGTAAAAGGATGCACAATATTTGAACCAAATGGATATGCAATTTGGGAAAACATTCAAAAAAACATGGATAAATTATTTAAAGAAACAGGACACAAAAATGTCGCAATGCCCTTATTTATACCAGAAAAATTATTAAACAAAGAAAGCGAACTTGTAAATGGATTCGCACCAGAAGTGGCTTGGGTAACAGAAGGCGGAACTAAAAAATTAGATGAAAGACTATGCGTTAGACCAACAAGTGAAACACTCTTCAGTGATTACTATAGTACAGTTGTAAAATCTTATAGAGATTTGCCATTAAAATACAATCAATGGTGTAGTGTAGTAAGATGGGAAAAAGAAACAAGGCCATTCTTAAGAAGTCGTGAGTTCTTTTGGCAAGAAGGACATACTGTTCATTCAACGAAAGAAGAAGCAGAAGATGAAACAAGAGATATGTTAAATCTATATAAGTTTTTCTTTGAAAAGTACCTTGCAATACCAGTTGTAACCGGAAGAAAAACTGAAAAAGAAAAATTTGCCGGTGCCGAATATACACTAACAATTGAAGCACTTATGCATAATGGTGTATGCTTACAAAGCGGAACAAGCCATTATTTTGGACAAAAGTTTAGTAAAGCATATGATATAAAATTCCTAAATAAAGACAATAAATTAGAATACTGCTATCAAACATCTTGGGGAACATCAAATAGAATGATTGGAGCCTTAATAATGGTTCACGGAGATGATAACGGTTTAGTCTTACCACCATTAGTCGCACCAACTCAAGTTGTTATAATAGGAATAGGTGAAGTAGATAAAGAAGTAGATGAAATCTATAATACTATTAAAGACTCTGGAATAAGAGTAAGCGTTGATGATAGCGAGAAATCTCCTGGATTTAAGTTTGCCGAAGCCGAAGTAAATGGTATACCAGTTAGAATAGAAATCGGTAAAAGGGATCTGGAAAACAATGAAATAACAATTGCACGAAGAGATACCCTAGAAAAAGTAAAAATAGATAAAAATATAGATATTGTTTTATATTTAAAAGAACTATTCGAAAAAATCCAAAAGAATATGTATGAAAAAGCCTTAGAAAGAATGGAATCTATGACATATGAAGCAAAAACTATGGAAGATATCGAAAATATATTAAATACAAAACCAGGATTTATTATAGCAGATTGGTGTGGAAGTGAAGAATGTGAAGCAAAAATCAAAGAAATCAAAGGCTGTAAATCAAGATGTATTTTAGAAAATCACGATAAAATTACAGGTAAATGTGTTGTGTGCGGAAAAGAAGCAAAAGACACAGTAATATGGGGAATTCAATATTAGAGTTCCTTTTTTGACAAAAAATAAAAAATATATATAATATTTGTTAAGGAAGCGAAAATATGGATTTTATTAATACAAATGAAAACACCGAATTGTTAAAAATGGATACGAATGATTTGAACATTTTATTAAACTTACTAAATGAATATGATTTAGAACTAAGAGATAATTTAAACTTAAACAAAAATATTACATTTGGAATAGAAATAGAAAGTGAATTCGCAGACATAATAAATATCGAAAATGAAATAGAATTAAAGGGTTTAAAAAACACTTGGCAACTAAAAGATGACTACACTCTAGATAATGGCATTGAAATATCAAGCCCAATTTTAAAAGATGATAGCAGAACATATAAAGAAATAGAATTGGTATGTAATATATTTAAAAAATATTCCAAAATTGGAGCTCACTCAGGCGGACATATTCATATAGGAAGCCAAATACTTGAATCAGAACATAATATACTCGCACTAGTTAATTTTTGGAGTTTATTTGAACACGTCATATATAGATTTACAAACGGTGAATATTTAAACATAAGACCAAGCGCTGATTTATATGCAACACCCCTTAGATGTCTTAGTTTGCCAAGCCCATATAACTTTTCGAAATACAATAATGTAATGGTAGATAGCTGTATAAGACTATGTAATATATCGTCCTTTAAAAATAAAAAAACAAGAAATACAATTGAATTCAGATCACCAAACGGAACATTTGAACCAGTTATATGGCAAAATAACCTTAATCTATTTACAAAAATGATTGAAAAAGTAAAAACAATCGATGTAGAAAAACTATACTATGATTACTTTAGTAACTTTTCAATCAGTGTAAACGAATATAACAAAATATATTTTGAAGATGCAATTAGATTTGCCGATCTAATATTTGATAAAAATATTGATAAAATGTATTTTTTAAGACAATACTTAAAAAATAATGATGTAAGTAATAGATATGTTAAAACCAAAAGATTCGTAAAATAATTGACAACTATCTATTATTTTGGTATTATTTATTTAGAACTGAGAAGAAGAATAGTAAAATAAAAAAATATTATAGAGAATCTATGTGTGGTGAAAATAGATATATTAATTTATTTGAAGAAACTTTGGAGTTAAATACTGTACGCAAGGTATTTCGCTTTAAAAAAAGCGTTAAAAAAAAGAGAAAAAAATAAGGTGGTACCACGGCTTTTCGTCCTTTAGATTAGCGTGGTTTTTATTGTGGAGGAGAAAAATGACAAGAAAAGATTTAGCAAATTTAATATTTCCAAATATTAATAAAACAGTAGAAGATTATGAAAAAATATACCCAGAAAGGCTCTTAGATAAAAATGCAATAGTTTCTAGATATGCCCCAAGTCCAACAGGATTCATTCATATAGGAGCGCTTCTTTCAAGCTTTACTGATAGCGTGTTTGCAAAACAAACAAACGGCGTATTCTATCTAAGAATTGAAGACACAGATACAAAAAGAACAGTTGATAATGGTATTAATGTAATAATTGACGGTTTAAAAGAATTTGGTGTTACATTCGATGAAGGACCAAATAGTGATAATACAAGTTATGGAGCATATGGACCATATATTCAAAGTGAAAGAAAAGAAATATATCAAGCATTCATTAAACATTTAATTGAAAATGGTAAAGCATATCCTTGCTTTTGTTCACCAGAAGAAATTGATGGAATCAGAAAAGATCAAGAAGCTTGTAAAGCAAGAATTGGTTATTATGGTGAATGGGCACATTGCCGTGACCTAAGTACTGATGAAGCATATGAAAAAATTAAAAACGGCACACCATATATTATAAGATTTAGAAGTGAAGGCGATTTCAATAAAAAAATAATCTGTCACGATGAAATAAGAGGCGATATAGCATTCCCAGAAAATGACATTGATATTGTTATTATGAAAAGTGATGGACTTCCAACATATCACTTTGCTCATTTAGTAGATGATCATCTAATGAGAACAACTCACGTAATTAGAGGCGATGAATGGTTAAGCAGTTTACCACTTCATATTCAACTATTTGAAGCATTTGGATTTAAACCATTAAAATACTGTCACATCGCACCACTATGCAAAGTTGATGATGAAACAGGAAATGTAAGAAAAGTAAGTAAAAGAAAAGATCCGGAATTTGCTATGAGTTACTATCATAAAGAAGGTATCCCATCAGAAGCTGTAAGATTATACCTAGCCAATATAACCAGTAGCGCATTCGAATCTTGGTATATGGCAAATCCAACATTAGATATTGATGATTTTAAGTTTGAATTCAAAAAAATGAATAAAAGTGGAGCGTTATTTGATGTAAATAAATTAATGAATATAAGTAAAACTTATATCAGTCATTTAAAAGCAAATGATTTATATAATAGAGTAAGTAAATATTTATTAGAATATGATAAAGAATTCTATAATGTATTTACAAAAGATGAAGTATATTCAACAAATATCTTAAATATTGAAAGAGAAGTTAAAAAACCTCGTAAAGATATTGGCAAATATAGTGATGTCTTTAACGAAATTAACTATATGTATGATGAATACTTTAAACCAATATATGAAGAAACTAATTTAAATGCTGATATGTATTTAGAATACATTAGTTCAGTATTTAATAGTAATGATGACAAAAATACTTGGTTTAATAATTTATCTGAATTTGCAGCAAAATACAATTACGCACAAATGAAAGATTATAAAGAAAACCCTGATAATTATGTTGGCCATATCGGTGATTTTTGTGAAGGATTAAGATATATTATATCCGGAAGAAGACAAACGCCTGATTTATATGAAATTACGAAATTATTAGGAAAAGAAAGATTACTTTCAAGAATAAATAACTACAAAAAAGATCAAATGTAATATTTGATCTTTTATTCTTTATGAATCTTATTTAGTAAAATACCAATAATAAAACCACCTAAAATATTGCCAAGTGTTACAAATAATAAATTATTAAATATACCACTTAAACTTATAGAACTAGTTAAAATATTTCTTTCAGCAGAAAGCCCAGCAAATAAATAATACATATTTGCAATACTATGTTCAAACCCAAGTGCAACAAAAGCAAATACCGGAAATATACAAGATAAAACCTTTTCAACATAACTCTTAGATGTACTAGCTAAATATACAGCCGAACAAACTAAAATATTACAAAGTATTCCTAGTGTAAAAGCATTAAGCGCTGATAAATTAATTTTATTAAGAGCAGTCTTAATAGTAGCATTACCAATCAAATAATCATTTATCATAAAATGATTTGTTGAACTTATAAGTAAAACAGCGAAAATCGCACCAACAAAATTACCAAGATAAGAAACAATTAATAATTTTAAGGAATCTTTAATTTTGACTTCCTTATTCAAAATAGGCATTATAACTAAACAATTACCTGTAAAAAGTTCCGTTTTAAATAAAACAACTAATATTAATCCAATCGGAAATACTAAAGCACTCAATATTTTAGAAATTGAATAATTATTAATAGAAGAACTAACTACAATTGATAACATTGAAGCTATTGCTATAAAAAAACCAGCAAGTAAACCCTTAAAAAAAATCGAGCTTACGCTTTGACTAACTTTCTTTTTTATTATATCATCCATACTAACCTCCTAATTTTATTTTATCATAAATATATATTTTTTTGAAGAATAAATATGTAATTTTTTGGTGAAAATGTGATATAATTACCTAGAGGTGTTACAAATGAAATATTATTGTATCGGAATAAAAGGATCAGGAATGGCAGCACTTGCCTGTATTTTAAAGGACTTAGGAAATGATGTAATAGGTTATGATGATGATGCAAGTTATAAATATACAATGGAAGGATTAAATAAAAGAAACATAAAAATCTATAGTACAAATGAACATTATATAGATAAAGATACAATTGTAACTTATTCTAAAGCATTTAGTCCAGAACACAAAGAAATGAAAAGATGTAAAGAAATGGGCTTAAAGTTTATTGAATATTTTGAACTAATGGGCGAATTATCAAAAGAATTCTATACAATTGGTGTAAGTGGAACTCATGGTAAAACAACAGTTTCTTCTTTACTTCATTCCGTATTAAAAGAAAAAGCCAATTATTTTATCGGTGATGGTGAAGGCTGGGCATCAAAAAATAATCGCTTTATGATAATGGAATCTTGTGAATATAATAAACACTTTTTGCACTATTTCCCATCTCTTGCAATTATTACTAACATAGATAGAGACCATACTGAATGCTACGAAACAATGGATGACTTAACAAATGCCTTTGGCGAATTCGGAAACCGCGCTAAAACAGTTATATGTTTAGGCGATGATAAAAGAATAAGAAGTATTAATTTCAAAAATAAAGCTATTTATTATGGATTTAATGAAAATAATGATATATATGCAAAAAATATAATTAAAAATGAAAAAGGAAATACCTTTGATGTATATTATAATAATGAATATTTAGATACATTCTTTATACCATTATTTGGCGATCATATGATTTTAAATACACTAGGTGCTATTGGAGCATTACTTGAAATCGGTATATCAAAAGATTTAATAAAAGAAAGATTGCAAACATTTGAAAATGCTAAAAGAAGATTCAAAGAAACAATTATAAATGACACAATCATTATTGATGATTATGCTCATCATCCAACAGAAATAAAGGCAACAATTGAAAGTGCAAGACAAAAGTATCCATCTAAAAAAATCGTAGCTGTTTTTATGCCAAATACTTATTCAAGATATAGAGATTATGCTGAAGAATTTGTTAAAGCATTTCAAAAAGCTGATTATACATTCTTAACAATGGTTAATTCAAATAGAGAAAAAAAGGAAGATTTTAATATTGATAGTGATGATATTATAAAAGAAATAAATGGGGAAATCCTATATGATGATATAAGTATATTAAATAAATATAAAGGTTCAGTATTTTGCTTTATGAGCTGTGCATCTATCTATCATATTGAAAATGAGTTTATAAATGAATTAAAAGAGAAGTAATTCTCTTTTTAATTTGATTATTAAGCAAAAAAATGGTATTATTTAGGTGTGATGTATATGAAAAAGAAAGAAAAGATTATTTTAACCATAACTGCTTTTATTTTAATCTTACTTGCACTTTTAGGTGGTCGTACTTATGCAAGATTTGATGAAGAAAAAGTAAGTATAAAAATAGGTGAAACAAAAGAATTAAATGTTAAAACAAATATAAGTAATTATTACTGTACTTCATCTAATGAAGAAGTTGCTCGTATTATAAATACTTGTGATCTTTATGGCGTAAGTGTAGGAAATGCAGTTATAACTGTTAAAGCAGGTAATCTAACAAATAAAATAAATGTTAGTGTTCTTGATAATGAAAAGGAATATTTTGATTTTAATGAACCATCCCATACAATGAGTATAGGTGATAATTATAAATTATTATATAAAACAAATATCAAAAATATTAACTTTAAAGCATCAAATGATAATATTGTTATTAAAGATAATGTAGTATATGCTTTAAAAAAAGGAAAAGCTTCGGTAATATTTGAATCAAATAGTATTTACAAAAAACTAGATATTGTTATAAATGAAAAAGAAACCCTATATTTTGATTTTAACGAAACATCCCATACGATGAGTATAGGCGATAATTATAAATTATTATATAAAACAAATATCAAAAATATTAACTTTAAAGCATCAAATGATAATATTGTTATTAAAGATAATGTAGTATATGCTTTAAAAAAAGGAAAAGCTTCGGTAATATTTGAATCAAATAGTATTTACAAAAAACTAGATATTGTTATAAATGAAAAAGAAACTCTATATTTCGATTTTAACGAGACATCCCATACAATGAGTATAGGCGATAATTATAAATTATCATATAAAACAAATATTAAAAATATTAACTTTAAAGCATCAAATGATAATATATATATAAAAAACGGCACAGTATACGCAAATAAAGCAGGTAAAGCAATTGTTAAATTTGAACAAAACGGCTTATATAGAACTATTACTATTAATATAAATGCTAAAACAATTACAGCAACATTTGATAAAGGAAATAGCGATGGTTTAAGTGAATACTCTAAAACTTGCCAAATCAAAGAAATAAATGGAAGCTGTAATATTAACTTACCATATATTAATTACAACAATAACTATGATATTATAGGCTTTGTAAACGGAAATAATACATATAAACCAGGAACAATTGTAACAATCAAACAAAACACAACATTTGTAGCATCAGTAAATAATAAGAATAAAATAACAATCAATTATATAGGAAACGGCGCAAATATAAGCAAAACTAGCGATACTTGTTATGAAGCAAGTTGCACGCTAACCCTACCAAATATTATAAGAGAAGGATATGAAATATTAGGCTATAGTACATCAAACAAGTATACCTTCGCACAGTATAAAGTAGGCGAGACAATTACCATTAACCAAAACATGAACCTTTATGCAATAACAAGAAAAAAACTATACGCAACATTCCTAAATGACAATAAAGTTACAATAACAAAACCAAATAATTATGAATACATAAATAACTCAGTTAGAACATATTGCACGATATATAACACCCTAAACAGCTGTTATATAACTGCACCAACCAATGTATCAATTAATAATAATTATGAATTTATTGGCTTTAGAGGTGACAAAGAATATAAATTAGGCGCAAGAATATATCTAACTCAAAACTATGTTTTCACGCCAATATATAAACAAAAAGAAGTAGTCTATAAAGATATAACAATCTATGTATCACCAAACGGAAACGATAATAATAATGGTTTAAGCAGTAATTATGCCGTTAAAACACTAGATAGAGTACAAAAGATCTTAAAATCATCAACCAATATCAAAAATGTTTATGTAAAAATTGAACCAGGAACTTATTATAATGAACACACTATCTGGAATTACTATAATGGGCACAATATAAGATTTATGAGTACAAGCACAACCAAACCAGTATATAAAGGCAATAATAGTACGCTTCCTTGGTTTAGCATTTCCCTAAACAATACAAGTTTAGTTGACTTAAAAATATCATTCTATAACATAAAAGTCGAAAGTTACTTTTCAGGAATATCAATTATAGGCGGACCAGGAAAAATAAAGAACGTAACTATTGAAAATATGCTATTTAATAGTATCGGATCAAAAGGAATAAATACAAGCTATACATCAAGAGAATGTATAAATATTAAAAATGCAAGTAATATAAGTATAATTAATAATACATTCACGAATCTATTAAATAATCCAAATGAAACAGCTAATCACGCAATGAGTGCAATAAGACTATATAACACATCTAATTCCCTAATAAAGGGAAACCATATGACAAATGTAGATGGTGATGGTATTATTTTAGAAAATGCCTCAAACAATAATGTAATAAATACCAATACATTTGTCTTAACCGGATATTTAAGTTTTATAACCGAAAACTACTATTCATATTACAAAGTATGTACAAATAATACCATTTCAAACAATAACTTTGTAAGCGGTTATAGTGGTTATAAAGTCCTTAAAACATCAATCCTAGAGCACGGAACAAAACCTAAACTATATTATAATGAAGACTTTACCAATTCCAATAAAAACTTCTATAATAATTTAGGCTATACATTGATAAGAAGTAATTATACAAACAGATTTAAAATTAGCTAAAATCCAGAAAATATCTGGATTTTTTATTTTATTTTATTTATAAATATGATAAAATTATTTGTGGTGATAAAAATGACATATTTAGACTATTCAGCAACAACACCAGTTAATGAAGAAGTATTAGACAGTTTTGTTAAAGTAACCAAAAACTTTATCGGAAACCCTAACTCATTACATAATTTAGGTGTTAGTTCAAAAGAATTAATTGATGAAGCAACAAAACAAATAAGTTCAATATTAAATATTGAACCAAACGAAATAATATATACAAGCGGTGCAAGTGAATCTAACAATACAGCAATTAAAGGAATATGTAGTAGATATAAAAATAGAGGAAATAAAATCCTTACTACTAAACTAGAACACTCAAGTATTATAGAAACACTTAAATACTTAGAAAAAAACGGATTTATTGTAGAATATATTGAACTAGATGAAAACGGTAATGTTGATTTAGAAGATCTAAAAAACAAACTAACAAATGATACAATCTTAGTAACTATTTGTCACGTTAATAGTGAACTTGGAATAAAACAAAACATAAATGAAATCGGTAAAATAATTCACAAAAATAGTAGAGCTTATTTTCATACTGATATGACACAATCAATTGGTAAAATAAAAGTATCATTTGATAATGTTGATCTAGCAAGCTTTACAGCTCATAAAATATATGGATTAAAAGGAATAGGAGCGCTATATTTAAAAAAAGGAATTGTAATTGATAACTTAATAAACGGTGGAAAAAGTACAAGCATATATCGAAGCGGAACACCATCACCAGCTTTAATTGTATCCTTTGCCAAAGCCTTAAGATTAATTTATAATGATACTAACCTAAAATATAATCACGTTTTAGAATTAAATAATTATTTAAAAGATAATATAAATGCAATCATTAATAGTACGAAATCAAGTATACCCCATATATTGAATATTAGTATTTTGAATATTAAACCAGAAACAATATTACATGCACTTGAAAAATACAATATTTATATATCTACCCAAAGTGCTTGTTCAACAGCTGATGTAAGTAATAGTGTTTATGCAGTTACAAAAGATTTAGAAAAAGCCAAACACAGTGTTCGTATTAGTTTATCTTATCTAACAAGTTTAGATGATATTAAATATTTTATAAAATGCTTTAATGAGGTCTTAAATACATATGGAAAATGAAACATTTAAAAATATCAAATTTGATAATCTAAACAAAATAATATATGATAAATGTACATTTATTGAATGTGATTTTAGCAATATCAATATAGAAGATGTAAGTTTTTTAGATTCTTCCTTCATTGAATGCAAAATGGTAGGAGTAAATATTAGTTCATCATATCTAAAAAATGTTTTATTTGATAAATGTAAAATGAATCTATTTATAATAGGAGATAGTAATATTATTAATGTAAAGTTTAGCAATTCATCATTAGTAGAAGGAAGTTTATATAATAATGTTTTAAATAAAAAAAATTATGTTTTTGATAGCAATGATATGAGTAATATCACTATATATGATAGTATGAATAATGTTTCTTTAGTTAATAACAATATTAATGGTATTAATATTAATTATAGCAATATAAAAGGTTCAATTATATCAAAAGATCAAACTATTATATTATGTGGTTTACTCGGTGTAAAGATAGAGGATTAGTTTTATGAAAAAGTTTATTTGTTTATTTATAAGTTTATTTATATTTATTAATGTAAGTGCAAGTACAAAAATATATTTATTTTATGGCAATACTTGTCCTAGATGCGCTGAATTTAAAGAATATATAAATAAAAATAATTTTAATTACGATATTGAATATTATGAAGTATATGATAATATTCAAAATAATGAATTACTTAAAAAAGTTGTCCAAACTTTTAATGATGAAAGATATGGTGTACCTTATATTGTAGTTGGTAATCAAAGAGTTATTGGTTGGAATGATACCCTAAAAGAACAATTCCATTATATAGTTTCAAACAATAATGGTTGTGATATTGTAGATAGTATCATAAATGAAAAAAATAATTGCCGAATAGGTATTAATTTAGACGGAAAAGTTAAAGTTCCCTTACTAGGTTATGTAAGCACATCTTCAGCATCTATTGGTTTAATTGGTATGCTTATAGGTATTATTGATGGATTTAATCCAATCTGCTTATTCGCTTTAATTTATTTATTAACAAATATTAAATCTAAAAACAAAAAAAGAACATTTATAACAGGTTTCACATTCATTTTAATGAGTTCAATTATTTATTTTTTAATTATGGAATTACTTGTTAATGTTATTTCTATAAATTATATTAATATATTAAATTATATAATTGGCTTTATATTAATAATATGTAGTTTATATAATTTATATAAGTTTATAAAATTTGATAAAAACAGTTATAAAAAAGATAGTATTATGAAAAGAATAGATAGTATTTGTTCAGAAAAGAAATTGCTATACTCTATAATTGGTATACTTTCACTTGCAGTTACTTTAAACATTGTATCAATTCCATCATCTTTAGGTTTACCACTTACTTATTCAGCAGTACTTGCTTTAAATAATCTAAGTTTTATAGAAAGATTAATATTTACATCTATTTATATAATATTTTATATGATTGATGATTTAATTATTTTCTTATTAATTTTACTTGATTTTAATATATCTGAAGAAAAGTATATCAAATATTCATATTTTGTTTGTTTTATTCTTATGATAATAATGGGTATTTTATTATTTATAAAACCTAGTTTACTTATATTTAATGCATCCATATAAAAATATAGTTCATAATTATTAAAGGAAAGGTTTAATCCTTTCCTTTTAATATACTATAAGGCACAAGTAATGATATATCACCAGATGAATAAGGTGCGATTTTGTATCTCTCGAAATAAAATATATACCCCTTATCCGTAAACACAAAATTTTTAAAATTATCTTTAATAGGCCTCGTTCCATCTAATAACATACCAGTATTAACAATTCTCGGATCTTTAATCAATTCTCTTCTAGAATAATCCGATAAAACACTTAAATTATCTATATCAGTAATAAAACTATTATTATTTTTATCATAGTTAATTGTAAAAATAAAATGATTAGGATGAGCACCCCCAACAAAATATTCAACAAAAAATACATAAGATAAAATATCATTATAAACATAACTATTATAATTAATAATCAAAGTATAATAATTAAAAATTGTAATATCACTATCTTTAATCTCATTTAAAAATAATTTTTGATAGTATTTTAGCTTTTTAGTAATTTCACTATTTAATTTCTTATAATCAGTAACAGGATAAGATACATCAACCTTATAATTAAGTTTTTCCTCAGCACCCGTATTAGTGTAAACAAACAATAAAACAAGCAGTAAAAATACAATAATAAATCTTCTCATATTATAATATATGATAATATATGGTATAATTAGAATACATAGGAGATGAAATATGGAAATATTAAAAATCAAAAACTTAAATAAAAGTTTTGGGAAAAAGAAAATATTAAAAAATGTATCGTTCAATGTAAATGAAGGCGATATATTAGGTTTTATAGGACCAAACGGAGCCGGTAAAACAACAACAATAAAAATGATATTAGGACTTCAAAGTATCAATAGCGGAACTGTAACCATTAATGGCTATGATATAAAGAAAAACTTTGAAAAAGCAATCGAAAAAGTAGGAACAATCGTTGAAAATCCTGATCTTTATATGTATTTATCAGGCTATGATAATTTAAAACTAATATCTAACCTATATAAAAATGTAGATAAGAAAAGAATAGATGAAGTAATTAAAATAGTAAAATTAGAAACAAGAATAAATGATAAAGTATCAAAATATTCACTTGGTATGAGACAAAGACTAGGAATCGCGCAAGCCTTACTACATAAACCAAATCTACTAATATTAGATGAACCAACAAACGGCTTGGATCCTGAAGGAATAAAAGAACTAAGAGATATAATTAAACGCCTTGCGACTAAAGAAAAAGTTGGAGTAGTAATATCAAGCCACAATTTATCTGAACTAGAAAGTTTTTGCAATAAAATAGTAATTATTAAAAATGGTGAAATAGTTGAAACAAACGAATTAAAAAAAGTTAAAAACATTGAAGAATCATATATTTTTGAAGTAGATGAAATATCAAAAATATCTAAAATATTAGAAGAAAAAATCGAAAAAATAAATGATAATTCTTTTAAAATTCATATAAATAAAGAAAGTATACCAGAAATTATCAAAAAATTAATAGAAAACGGCGTAAAAATATATACAGTAAAAGAAGAAGAAATATCTTTAGAAGATGCATTCTTAAAAAGAACAGGAGGTAATATAATTGATTAACTTAATAAAAAATGAATTATTCAAAATATTTAAGAAAAAAGGAATATATATAATATTAACGCTATTATTTGCATTTCTATTATTAATAAATTATATAACAAAAGAATCAAGCAAAGATTACCATAATGGATATATAAAACTTTTAAAAGAAGAAATTAAAGATTATAACGTAGATAATTTAAATGATGAAGAAGGGGAGTTAACCTGGTATATAGATGCTCTAACACAAATAGAAATGTACGATTTAGCAAGTAATTATGATAAAAAATCTTGGCAGTATAGTGTAATTAATAATGATGGCTATAATTATATATCAGCAATCAATAATAATATTTATAGATATAAAGATAAAAAAGAGGAAGAAATATCAAGAAGAAAATATGAAAGTTTTAAAGAACTATTAAAAGGTGATTGGCAAGCATATGCAAATAAAGAATTAGAATCACTAAAAAATGAAGGCGCTAAAGAAGAAATAAAAAAGGCAGAATTAAGATTAAAATATAATATTGCATACGGAGAAAACAAATTAAACAATGCTTTAACTAACTATGCTTATGCTAACGAAGAAATATTAAACAAAAAGAATCTAACATTTGATGAAGAACAAAAGCTTCAAAATATAAAAAGAAATTACTATATTAATAAATATATGGTTGAAAATCATTTTGATGAACCAGATGATGCTACAACAAGAGGAGCACTAATTTCTTTGCCTGAAAACACAGAACTATTTATAGTAATTGCAGTTGCTTTAATTGCAAGTTCAATTATAAGTGAAGAATTTAATAAAGGAACAATAAAACTATTATTAGTTAGACCATATAATAGAACAAAAATTATTTTGTCAAAATTTATAACAATAATTTTAATGACTATATTTGTAGTTATAATATCATATTTAATGGAATTAATAATAGGTGGTATATTCTTTGGATTTAATTCTTTAAGTACAAATGTACTTGTATATAATTATAATTCAAATAGTGTTTATGAAATGAGCATATTTAAAAATATATTAATTAGAACATTATGTAGTTCACCAATCTATATTTTACTCGGAACTCTAGCATTCTGCTTAAGCACAATAATAAGTAATACCGGAGTATGTATGGCAATTACATTAGTTGGCTATATTGGTAGTCAAATATTAGATAGTTTAGTTATTTATTTCAAACTAACAAACTTTAAATACTTTGTAACTCTTAATTGGGATTTAAATCAATTCTTATATGGAAGATTGTATGCATTTGAAGGAATGAATTTAACAAGTGCATTAATAACATCAATAATTTATTTTATAGTAATGTTATTACCAACTATCTTATACTTTAATAAAAAGAATATAAAAAATATTTAATTTCTTAAATATTTTTTTTTGACCTAAATACTTTTTTATATTGTTCATACCTTGGCAAGGAAATTTATCGAAAATCTTTTCATTTTTAGATTGCATTAGCACTAAATTATAAGTATAATGTTTTTTGGAGATCTCGATTATTGGGTGCTTGCCTTTCTACAAAAAATAGAAAGGGCGTGATATTATGATGAAAAATGAAATCATTAAACTATTTCAACTAATAATCATAATTGAAGCGATAACAATATTTATTCTAATAATTGCTTTATTAGTAAAATAACTAATAAAGTAATACAAATATAAAAAAAGCATTCACCAACAATGAAATAGCATCATTGGAAAGAGTGCTTACCAAAAAACTTAAGGTAAGTACTCAAGTGGAAATTGAGCACATCCCTTTTTTATTATATGTAGGTTTCCCTTACATATTCATAATATCATTTTTAATGCATTTTGTCAAACACCAATAACAATTAATAAAAATTAAAGCTTTAAAAGTAAAATAATTTAATAATTATATTTATCTTGACATTTGATATACATTGAGGTATATTTGTCAAGGAGGAAAACTATGGAAAGAATAACTATTAACAAGAATGTAAGAGGGTTTGTAAAAAATAGCGCGTTTGAAGTAATTGAAAAACTCGCTAAAAACAATAATGGTTATATAACCGCCCAAATGATAACAGAATTAAATATTCATAGAGGATACCTAAAAGAAATGATTGATATGGGTAAAATAGAAAAAATAACAAGAGGGGTTTACATAATCAAAGAACTTACACCAGATAAATTTTATGCCTTATCACTTAGATGCCCTAGAATTATTTATTGTGAATTAACTGCCTTATTTTTGCTCGGAATAATAAAAGAATGCCCTAAAAAATATGATATAGCAGTAAATGCAAACTATCACGATGAAGCATTAGTTAAAAATTATCACTTAGTTAAATGTTTTCCAAACATATTAGAAATAGGCGTAAGGACAGTAATAACACCATTCGGCAAAGAAGTAAAATGTTATGATTCTGAAAGATGTATATGTGATTTAATTAGATTCAAAAAAAGATTTGACTTTAAGATCATTAAAGAAATATTAAATAAATATATGAAATCAAAAGAAAAAGATACTCAAAAATTATATGAATATGCCAAAAAACTTAGAGTATCAAAAGAATTAGAAAGAATAATAGCGCTTTATGCAGAGGATTAATTATGGAAGAATATAGAGAAATTGAAAGAAGCATAATAAAAAAATATCGCAAAGAAATATGGAGCAAGTTTGTAAAAGCCGTAAGCGAATATGAACTAATAAAAGAAGGCGATAAAATAATGGTTTGTATTAGCGGTGGAAAAGATTCGTTTTTACTAGCTAAATGTATTGAAGAACTATCAAAACACGGTAAATTTCCATTTGAAGTTCACTATGTTGTAATGAATCCTGGATATAATGAAGCAAATGTATTAAAAATAAAAGAAAATGCCAAAAGAATGAATATAAATATTGAAATATTTGAAAGTGATATATTTGCTGTAACCGATAAAGAATGTCCAGGCAATCCTTGCTATTTATGTGCAAGAATGAGAAGAGGATTTTTATACAGTAAAGCAAAAAGTTTAGGATGTAATAAAATCGCACTCGGACACCACTTTAATGATGTAATCGAAACAACATTATTAAGCATGTTTTATGGAGCCGAAATAAAAACAATGTTGCCAAAATTACATAGTGATAATTTTCCGGGACTAGAATTAATTCGACCACTTTATTTAGTAAAAGAAAAAGATATCATCAACTGGAGTAAAAGCAATAATTTAAACTTCCTTAATTGCGCCTGTCGTTTTACTGAAAGAAGTAAAGATGAAAAAATTAGTAAAAGAAAAGAAATTAAAGAATTAATTAGAGATATGGAAAAAATAAACCCTAATATTGAACATAATATATTTAAATCACTTGATAATGTTAATTTAAACTGTGTTTTATCATACAGTAAAGATAATCAAAAACATTCATTTTTGGATGATTATGACATAAAATAAAAATACCCAAAGGTATTTATATTTGAGATTTGTTCTTAATAAACTCACGGAGCATTTTAGTAAGTGCTCTTTTTTCAATTCTTGAAACATAACTCCTTGATATATTCAACTTTTCAGCAATATCCTTTTGTGTAGTCTCTTCATAATCATTCAAACCATATCTTTTCTCAATTATTTCTCTTTCTCTTTTAGTTAATATATTCATATATTTAGCTAAATCCTTTATATTATTATCATTATGTATAGATAAAGCGTACTCTGGATCAGGCGTTTTCAATATATCTAAAAAAGTTATTTCATTTCCTTCCTTATCAAAACCAATCGATTCATTTAAACTAATGTTTTTCTTATTTTTCTTATTTGACCTAAAGTACATTAATATCTCATTTTCAATACACCTAGCACAATATGTAGTAAGCTTAGTTTCTTTTTTACCAGAATAACTATCAATTCCCTTAATTAAACCAATTGTACCGATAGATATTAAATCATCAACCTCATCAACCTTATGCTCATACTTTTTCACAATATGAGCAATCAACCTTAAATTATGCTCAATAAGTTTGCTCCGTGCTTCCCGAGAACCATTACTAAGTTCTCTTATACACCTTTCTTCTTCCTCTTTTGGTAAAGGATCGGGAAAAACATTATTTGAATAAGCAGCTGTAAATAAATAGAAATCTTTAAATAAGAAAGAAAGTATTTTTTTAAACATTTTTACCTCCATTATAAGTTTATGCTTTAATATTTTATTTATATATGATAAACTTATAGTAGGAGGAAACTTATGGACTATATTATAAAAACATTTAATGAAAGACTGCTATCAATCGATAAAGAAATATTCAGAATTCTAGAAAACGAATGGAAAATTGAATATCTAAATATGGTATGTAACGATATTAGAAATATTGATAAACATATGCTAGGACTAGCAAATAGTATAAAATTAAATAACTATACAAATATTGAAAATATATATGCATCAATTATAGTTAATTCAAGAAGAAATAAAGCAAAAATAATATTTGATCTAGACTCTTCATATTTAAAAATAATTGAAATACTAAATAAAGAAAAAGAAGAAATAATTAATGATTTAAAAAAAATAGATGAATTAAGAAAACTATCTCGTAATTATAAAACTGCACTTTTGGACTTAAAATACAATGAAAAAGTTATGCCAAAAACTATTGATTTTATCAAAAATAATTTTGGTAATATACCAAATGATAAAAAAGTAAAAGCCTTAAACGAACTAGACTATTATGGAAAAGAAACAAAAGAGAAAATTGATGCACTAATATTTGAAGAAAATTTTAATCTAGAAACAGTTCCAAGATATGAAGGAATTAGTTCGCCAAAAAGGAAATTTATTTATTCATTCGCACCAAGCATGTTTAGTACCCTTAAAGGTAACGATTTTAATGATATCGAAAGTATACTATGTGATTTATTTGATAATTATGATTTGAACAATCAAGAAAAAGCCTTATTTACATCATTATTACTAGAAATGATATATAATGAAATAAAAGACTATAAAGAAATATTTTTAAACGATAACTTCTTTATAGATAAAGAATCATCAATTGAAATAACTGAAGTAGTACAAAACTTACAAAATGCATATAATAAAATACTCGGAATGTATAAAGGATATATAATCTTTGAAGAAATAGGTGATAAAAGAGAACTAATTTTTGGCTACATATGTAATAAACCAGATAAAGCAAGAGCATTTGATGACATCGAGAATTATATTGAAGCAAACGATATGGACTTAACCCAAACAAAATACACACATAATTTACTTGAAGGCTATATTAATAAGGATCCTAAAGTAATATTTGAAAGCATAAGCGGTTTTGACGGATACTTTAAAATTAAACTACGCGCAACTCATAAAGGAACCGGATCTGGTCGTTTGCGCAAGCCAAGATTTGTATTAAAAAAAGAAAATGGCAAATTAATCATAGTTGGTTTCTTCTTAAAAAACAGTCAAACAGGAAATAGAGAATATAATTCAATGACAAATAGAAGCTTTGTTTTAAATCCAGAAAACGATAATAAAACAATAGAACAAATATTTAATATTCTCGAAAATAAACTAGCAAAGAACAAATGATAGGAAAACCTATCTTTTTTTGAAAAAAATTATAAAATCACTTTTCAATTTAAAAAAAGTATAGTATAATTGTAAATAGTAGGAGGAGTGGTTAGTTATATGAGACATATTTATACAAGCATTGATCTTGGTAGTGATACTATAAAAGCTGTAACATGTGAATTATATAATGGTAAATTAAACTTACTTTCATCCTCTACAATTAAATCAACAGGCATTAGAAAAGGTGTAATTGTTGATTTTGATTTGGCCTTAGCGTCAATTACAAAAGTTATAAGCGAACTAGAAAGTGATTTAGGAATAAGAGTTAATAAAGTACTTGTAAATGTTCCTTCATATTTTTCGGATTTCAATGTTGTCCGTGGTAAAATAAGCATAATTGATAAAGTAACTGGTAATGATGTCGTAAATGTTTTAAAAAGTGCAACAAAAGGAAATATCGAACCAGGCAAAGAAATGCTTACAGTTATTCCAATTGATTTTGCCGTTGACAATGAAACAGGCCTTTTAGATCCAAAGGGAATAAAAGGAAAAGAATTATATGTAAGAGCTGTTTTGATAACAATGCCAAAGAAAAATATTTACTCAGTTATCAATTTATTTGATAGATTAGGAATTGAAGTTGAAGATATTACCATAAACGAAATAGGTGACCTATATGCCTTCAAAAACGAAAAAATAAATGATAGCATAGGTGTTATTGTTAACATAGGTCATAATATAACAACTGTATCTTTATTTAATAAAGGTATAATTGTTAAAAATTCCATATTACAAATGGGAGGATCTAATATTACAAATGATTTATCATATATCTTTAAACTTGATAATTTAGATGCCGAAATGGTAAAAGAAAAATTCGCAGTCGCATCAAGTAATTATGCAAGCTGTAATGATATAATCGAAATAAAAAACATTAAACTTAATCAAAAAGAAGTAAGTGAAGTAGTTGAATCAAGACTAGATGAAATACTTACATTTGTTAAAAAAGAAATATTTTCTTTGACTGATAAACAAATATCGTATATAATAGTTACAGGTGGTACAGTAAATATGAACTGCTTTGATGTTGAACTTAAAAAAATACTAGGTGATAATATTAGTATTGGTAAAGTTAAAATGTTAGGAGCAACTGAAAACAGGTATTCATCTGTAATCGGGAATGTAGTGTATTATATAAATAAACTAAAATTAAAAGGTGAAAATAGTACAATGGTTGATAGTACAAATGAAACTATCTTGTCGTCACCTAAAAAGAATACTAATGAAACAATGATTAGTAAAGTTATTAATTTCTTTGCTAACGAATAGGAGGACTGTATGTTTGGATTAGAAATGGATCAATTAGCAAAAATAAAAGTTATTGGTGTCGGTGGCGGCGGTAATAATGCTGTTCAAAGAATGATAGAGTCTGGTTTGCAAGGAGTTGACTTTATTGTTGCAAATACCGATAAACAAGTTTTAGAAAAATCAAAAGCTGAAACTAAAATACAATTAGGTATAGAATTAACTCACGGATTAGGAGCAGGTTCTAAACCAGAAATCGGCAAAGAAGCTGCTTTAGAATCAAAAGAAGAAATCGAAGAAGCTTTAAAAGGCGCAGATATGATTTTCATCACTTGTGGAATGGGTGGTGGAACAGGAACAGGTGCTGCTCCTGTAATTGCTGAAATTGCTCAAAATTTAGGCGCTTTAACAGTTGGAATTGTAACTAAACCATTTTCATTTGAGGGTAAAAGAAGAATGGAAAATGCTTTAGCAGGTATTGAAGAACTTAAAAAACACGTAGATACAATCATAGTTGTACCAAATGATAAATTAAGAGATTTAATTGATAAAACAACACCATTATTAGAATCATTTAGAGAAGTAGATAATGTTCTTAGAACAGGTGTTCAATCTATATCAGATTTAATCGCAGTTGCTGGTTTAATCAACTTAGACTTTGCCGATGTTAAAGCAGTTATGGAAAAACGTGGAAGTGCCTTAATAGGTATTGGTATTGGAACTGGTGAAAATAGAGCTGTTGAAGCTGCTAAACAAGCTGTATCAAGCCCATTACTTGAAACAAGTATAAGTGGTGCAACAGATGCTATAATCAATGTTACTGGTGGTAATAGTTTAACTTTATTTGAAGTTGAAGAAGCAGCGGAAGTTGTTAGAACAAGTGCAAACACAGATATTAATACAATATTTGGTGCTATTATTAGTGAAAATTTAAATGATGAAGTAATTGTTACAGTTATTGCAACAGGTTTTGATGAAAAAACAGAGCCTTTATATAAAAGGGTTGATTTAGATAGTAATGATGAGGATAGTGGTGATTTGCCACCATTCTTAAGAAGGAGAGGCTTTTAATATAAAGAGTGTTTAAACACTCTTTTATTATAGGATTTTAATATGAAGAAATTTTTAGAAATACTATTAATTTGTTTATTATTTGTCTTTACATTTTGTTTCGGATTTTTATTTTCTTCGTCATATAAAAAGGTTGTTGTTAAAGAAAAAAATTGTCCAGTTAATAAAGAACAAACTAGAAAAAGAGAAAAAACTATTGATATTAATGAATGGATAAAGATTCCAACTTATGAAAGATCAAATGAAACAACTCATCCAAAAGTTTTATATTTTGATGAACCTGTTAATGGTTATAAATATTGGTTAGTAAGTACACCATATCCATATAATACAGCTTTCTATGAAAATCCATCTATTGTCGTTTCAAATGATGGCATTCATTTTAAAGAACCAGAAGGAATAAAAAATCCCATAAGTGGTTATCCCAGCAAATATTGGGATGAATCATATTATTCTGATCCCTATATACTATATGATAAAGATCATTTTGAACTTTTTTATAGAAAAACTTTATCTAAATTAAATAATGAATATAAAAAATCAGGTTACAATTATATTTATATGAAAACATCAAATGATGGTATTAATTGGAGTAAAGAGAAACTTGTACTAGATTATAGTCCAAGTGAAGCGTATATGAGTTTATCGGTTATAAAAGAAAATGATTTATATAAAATATGGTATGTTAATTATGATAATAAAGTAAAATATGTTACATCTAAAGATTTAATAAATTATAGTAAACCAATAGATATAAATGTTGCCGATTTTGATAAAAAAATATGGCATGGTGAAGTTCAATTTATTAATAATAAATATATTTGTGTTTTTATGATTAAATATAAATTATATTATACGGAAAGTAATGATGGTATTAATTTTAACACGCCTAAACTAATTAATACTGAACTTAATGAATTAAATGGTATTAGTCATAATATATATAAAAGTAGTTTTATTATAAATGATGATAGTATTGAATTATATATTCCATATAGAGTATATGATGAAAATAAAAAAAGACATATATGGAAAATGAGATATGTAAAAATGTCTAAAGATAAATTTTATAATAGCTTGTAAAACCAGTTTTCTGGTTTTTTCTATTGCTATATAAAATATTTTGTTGTATAATTAAATAGTAG
>HF993315.1 GCA_000433875.1 Firmicutes bacterium CAG:884 | reverse complement strand
AAGTGATATAAAAAATGAAATAAATAGAATAATTAAGAAAATGCTATAATTTTTATGAAAGTTATCTAATTGATTTCTTTCATATTTTATTTTGATAATAATATAATTATAATATGAAATATATAATAATTATAATGCCTTTAATAGGAACTATTATTGGATCTTTATTCGTTTTGTTTTTTAAAAATAATAATGATTTATTAGTTAAAAAAGCATTTGGTTTTTCAGCTGGTGTGATGTTAGTTGCATCGTTTTTATCTTTAATTAATCCTTCAATAAATATGAGTAAAAATTGGTTTCCACCTATATTTGGAATATTACTTGGTGTATTTACGATTTTGTCTTTGGATTTAAAAATAAATAAAAACAATAAAAATAATGCTTTAATTATAATAATTGCTATAATTCTTCATAATATCCCTGAAGGAATTGCAACAGGTGTTGGTTTAGCTGGTAGTATAACAAATGTTATATCTTTGAAATCAGCCCTTACTTTATCTCTTGCAATTACTCTTCATAATATACCTGAAGGTATTGTTGTTGGTTTATTAAATGCAAATAATAAGAAGAAAGCTATAAAATATGGAATTATATCAGGCATAGTTGAGCCTGTGAGTGCTATAATTACAAGTATAGTTGCATTTCGTATAACAAAATTAATACCATACTTTTTTGCATTTGCTGGTGGGGCAATGATTTATGTTATAGTGGATGAACTTATACCGGAATCAAAAATAAAAAATAGCAAACAAGGTTTAATAAGTTTTATGGTCGGATTTATTGTTATGTTATCATTAGAATTATTGTTAGGTTAAAAACAACTTAGTATTTAAAAAAAGAAGTGTTATACTTAAGGTGTAGTAATTAACTTGTTAGGTGTTAATACTTATATTTTATGTCGATAATTTATGTTTTGAGGCAAAGAAAATATATCTATTCGAGTATATCTTTAGAGGTATATTCTTTTTTTAGTTGTGAAGGAGGTAATAATATGATACTAGAAGAAAATGAAAACTTAAGAAAAAAAATTAAAAATGTGAATGGAGAAAGTGAAGAAGAAAGGTTAAATAATGCAAAGGAATTTGTTATGAGAGATGAAGCTATAATAAAAGAAATGGTAGAAACTATATTTATGACTGATATAAAGGTAAAAAAGGTAAAAATGTTGTTTTGAATTTTGAAAAGGAAATAGAAGGTTATAAACAAATCGCGAATATAACGGCTTATATTAATGATGATACATTTGTATGTATAAAGTATTTTTCATCAAAAACAAACAAAGACAAAGGATTATCATATGGATTATTGGTAAACTATCCATTTAATCTTTTTGAAGATGAAGAAGAGAAGAAAATGTTTACTAAAAAATTGTGTACTTTTATATATAGAAATACATCAAAGAAATTGAATTTTCATATATTGATAGATTTATATTATCCATATATAAAAAATCCAAAGCTTCCTAAAGCTATAATCGCTGAACTTAAAAGTAGAATTATTGTAAGAAGTTTGATGTAGTTTATTTTTTATATTTTTGTTATAATATTGTTGGTGAAAAAGTATTAAAATAATGATCGTTGAAGATGAAAAAGAAATATTAATAGAATTGAGTAATTTACTTGAAAATTCTGGTTATGAAGTTGAACAAATAAAAGATTTTTCTTTAGCAAAACAAGAAATATTAAATAGCAAAGCTGATTTAGTATTATTAGATATAAATATTCCAGTAATAAATGGAGAATTATTGTTAAATGAAATTAGAAAAGAGTCTAATGTACCAATAATAATGCTAACTAGTAGAGTAAATGATGATGATTTTGTCCATTAAGGTGTGATGAAAATGTCCATCTAGGGGTGATGAATTTGTCACACATAATATAATAATATAAGAAATTAATATAACAAGAATATAAATAATAAATTAAATTAATATAAATATTTATACTAATTTAAATATATTTTAATTAAAAAAGTAAATTAAACAAAAAAAAATCAAGGCTTAGATGAACTAGATTATTCATTAGACCTTGATTTTTTACATTAGTTTTTATAATTTTTATTTTTTCTTAGCATCTACAACTGTTGTCTTAGTACATTTTTTATTTTCCAATGTCCATCCGTTTTCGCAATTAAATACTTTTTTCATTTTTAAATCACACATACCACTAGAATTTACATTTGCTCCACCAGCACAATAAGTAACAAATTCCGCTTTATATTTTGCATAATAACAATGGCCATTATAATATACTCTACCATGACTAGAACAATAAATTGGATCTGATACAGCACGATCTTCTCTATAATAACAATCATTTGTTGTTGAATCAAGAACAGCTTCACTTTCTTTGTATCCCATTTTATCTATACATCTGTATTCTTCTTCTGGATCTATTTCAGTTTTACAATAATCATAATCCCATGCTCCTGCACTAAAACCTTGTGGGCATCTACCAGTTGCATTTTTAGTTTCAGTTTTAGTACATTTAGTTCCATTTAAAACATAGCCACTTTCACAATAATAAGATACTGTATTTTTATTATCTGTTTGTGTTTGTTCTTTAGTTGTAGCTTTATTTTCTTCTATTTTCTTCCATTTTGCATATAGAGTTGTATCTTCGCTTAATAGAGCATCGTTATAAATTGGTGTTCCATTTTTATCTTCCCATCCGACAAACTTATAACCTGCTTTACTTGGCTCAGTTGGAAGTTTTAATTTAACATTTTCATGAATAACAATGTCTTTAACCTTACTTCCTCCTTTTGAATCAAATTTAATAGTAATTGTTTTTACATCATCATTAAAAACTGCTTTTAATTTAAAATTTCTATTAATTTTAGTTTTAAAATCAAATGGTTTTTCTGCTAAAATGTCTTTTCCATCTTTAACATCAACAATTTCATACCAATCAACAAATGATTCTCCTAAATCTTCCTTACCTTTAATATTACTTGAATTTATTATTTTATTATGTTTAACATATACCACCTGAACATCTGAACCGTTATCTAGATAAAAACTTACCTCATACTTACGATTCAAAAAAAATACTGAAAAAATAATTATTGCAAGTAATATAAAACCTCCCATTATTTCAAGAATAATCCTTCTTTTTTTGTCATTTTTAGACATAATCGTTCCTCCTTAAATATATTATACCAGAAAATTATTAATTTTAAAATATTTTTGTTGACTAAATTATAATTATTCAATTATTATTCTTTTGGATAGACTAAGATATGTTTGATAAATATTACTTGTCTTCACAAAACAATACCGCCTTCATATACAAGCAAAATATCAAAAATATATTATAATATGAAATAATTATAATAATAATTAATATGTTTAAGTTTGATAGAAAAAAGGATGAAAGGCAAAGTTGTATTGTATAAGTATATTGAACTGTTTAATTTACTTTTTCAATTAACCATATTTATAATTTTTTCTATATCAGTGTCATACCAAGATTTACTTAACACTTTTTTCTTTATTAGAAATATTAAATATTTGTTTCAAACTCTTTTGAAATTTCAACTGTTGGAAGTAAAATAAAATCTCGCAAGCCATTTAATTTAAAATGACAAACTAAAATTATGGTATAATTATATATAGAGGTCACAGAAAAATAGTAATTTGAAATGGAGTTGAAAGTATGGAAATAATTAAATTAGAAGAAAGCAATAATCTTTTTTTTGATAAAATATGTGATTGGTATTATAATTGGTTAGGAATAAAAAATAATGAAAGTATTGAAGAAATAAAATGTACTTTTGAACATTCATTATGTAAAAATAAATTGCCACAAACTTTTGTTGCTTTAATTGATGGAGAACCGGCAGGTATGTATCAATTATCTATGTCAGATGACTTGAATAGCAGACCAGACCTTTATCCTTGGCTTATAAATGTGTATGTTGATGAAAAATTCCGAGGAAGAAATGTGGCAAGAGAACTAATGAATACAGTAAAAGAAAATGCAAAAAAATTAGGATTAACAGAACTATATTTATATACTAAGCATATTGGGTTATATGAAAAGTTTGGATGGAAATTTATTGAAGAAGTAAAAACTTTTAAAGATGACTCTCCAGTAGAAAGACTTTATAAGTTAGAAATATAAAAATTTTCCAAATTATAATTTATTGGTAAGATTAGTTTGAAATATATAACTAGTCTTTTTATTTTGAAAAAAAATTTATTTAGTGTCTATGGTAGACGATTTTGACCATCTAGGGTAGATGAAAATTTCCATCTAGAGGTGATGGTTTTATCACACATAATATAATAATATAAAGAATTAATATAATAAGAATATAAATAATAATTTAAATTAATATAAATATATATATAAACAAGTATTAAGTTCGTGCTTTACTTGTTTTAAAAATATTTTTATATAGCAGTGTTCCTTTTATACTTCTTACACTTGATAACTTAAAAGTATCTAAATTAAATAAGGATAATTATATTTTATCAAAAGAAGATAAAGATTCTTTTATCGACTTTATCGAACGGGTAGATAATATTAGCAAAGAATATGATAAAATACAAACTTTATCTAATATATTAGTTACTGCTCATGAACAATTAAAAGATAAATAAGATTAAAACTCTTACTGAAAATAATGAGGCACTTGATTTAAGAGTTAAGACTTTAAATGATACAATTAAAGAGAAAGACAATGAAATATCATTTTTAAAATCAAAAATTCACGATTTGAAAAACACTCTTAAATATTGGAAAGATAAGTTTGAAAAACCAATATCATTCTTACATAATAAACTTCATAATTGGTATGATAAATATATTGATGTTGTTAATGAAATGTATGATGATAATGTTTTAGATGATGATGATATTGAAGAAATAGATTTAAACAAAGAAAAAGATGATTTTGAAAGATAATTAGTAAAATAATGGTTCAAATAGAAAAAGGTATGCTATAATAAATAATTAGAAACAAGGAGGTTTTGTAATGACTGTTGCACAAGCGGAAAGATTTTATGGACAAGACACAAAAGATTATGAAATAGAAAAGAATAAAGATTTTTTGACTTGGCTAAAAACTTCAATAAAAGATGGTTATCATTGTTTTATAAAAACAGAAGAATTACAAGAATTAATTGATAGTATTGTTAATTGGTATGAAATTAAATATCCTGAAAGAGAATTAGAATATTTTGAAGGAACTAGGCATATGGACTTCCAAGATATTAGAAGAATTTCTGATGTAATGGATATTAGACAATTACTATTTAGGTTACCACATAATCAATTATGTTTAATGGAATGCGGATATAGAGCAAAAGGTTGGGGACAACATCCAATTTATGAAAATGGTAAAAAAATTGGTTGGAAAGCTCAAATATTTATGAGTATAAACAGAAAAAATGGAGAGGAATCTGATTCATTGCTTGGTAAAGCACCATATTTTTTACTTCATGCTGATCATATGACAGGTGAAGTATCAAATGACTATGAGTTAGAAGAATATTTAGACAGCGAAGAAAATTTAAACTTAGATGAACTATTATCGATATTTAAAGAAAAATACACTGATGAATTAGATTTTACTGAACTAAAAGAAAGTGTTTATGATCATAATTGTGATATGGAATTAAGACATAGAATTTTACAATTAGTTGCACTTAAATTATTATATTCAAGAAATACTATTCCTGAAAGAGGATATGAGAGAGCAAAAAGATTTATAAATGAATTTAGTAAAAAATTAGGTCTTGAATTATCTACAGAACAAATTGATGAAATAATTCATAGAGATTACACTAATGGTGAAAGATGGGAACATGTTTTAAAAACCTATGTTGATGAAGATGGTGAAGAGCATTCATATTGGATTGTTGAAGATGTAGCAAAAAAAGAACAACAAAAAGAAGAATCTAAAGGAATAAAAAGATTAGCAAAAAGAATGTTTAATAAAAATAGATAGTAAAAAAAATAAGGACTAGTAGAGACTTATTAATATGATAAGGAATACTATGCTCTTTTTTAGTAGTTAGGAAGACTAATATTATGGTTGAAAAAGATAGAAAAGAATTTTTTAATAGTTTAGAAGAACATTCAAAAATAAAGTTAAAGGTACTAACAAAATATATTAAACTTAGATGAGAAAAGTGGTTTTAAACCCGTATGGTGGTGGAAATTGCATGGTTTCCATCCTTTCTTTTTCATAGTAGGATAGTTTTCTAAAACACAAAAAACTAATCCATTTCTAGATTAGTTTTTATCAAAACTCGAAAAGTTCGAGCAGATTTCACTATGGAGCGGGTGATGGGAATCGGACCCACGTAGTCAGCTTGGAAGGCTGGAATTCTACCATTGAACTACACCCGCAAATCAAGTAAGCAAATCAATTATATCTAATTATTTGTTACTTGTCAATAATTTTGCTCGTATTTTTATTAATTTTGTGAAAAAATAGTGAAAATGTTAGTATCATTAAAATGTAAATGGTAATATGGAATTGGGTATAGTAGCTTGACATTTTCGTCTTTTTTTGAGTTGAGTTTAATTTGTGTTTATCATTTACAGCTTTTGCAATAATATATAAGATTTTTATTTAAAATTCTCTAAACTTTTATGTTCTTCAATTGTTCCGGGTAATTTGATCATTTCAATTTTACAATCAGTTTCTTTCAAGGTCTCTCTTTTAAATGCTAAATCTTTTGAAAAATTGATTGAAGAGATATAAAAGAAATTTATTTTTGAAATAAGGAAGAACATTATTTTTTTATTATGTTGTGAAAAACGAGAATATGAACAAAACTAGTATTATTGTAATGTATTTATAAAATTGATTAATTCTTCTTTGGTAATATTTGATCCTATGAATTCATAAAAAATGTCTTTGTAAACAAATTCGATTGCTAAAAAGTTTGTTTCCATTTTTTCATTATAAGAATAGATAATAGCATTAATATTAAGTTTGTTAATTTTATATGTTTCAATATATTTGGAATCACTATTAGAAGATGGTCCTTCTTGCATTGTTAGAATGTATCCTTCATCAGGGTTATTCCCTAGGACTGTTAAACGTATATTAATTGGAATACTATTATATATAGAGTTATTTGATAAAACAAGTTTACCGATATTATCATTTTCGTTTAAACCGATATCTATATTAAATGTATTTTGATTTAGTTTATTTGAATAGAGAATATGGGTATTTAAAATGTTTTCTAACTCATTTTTATTAAAGTTTTTATAAGATGTACAATGTCTATTTTCACAATTTTCAATTATTTTTTTTGATATCTTTTTAAAATTTAAATTATTACCAACTAATATTTTATAGTTATTTGCAAATGTATGATTTATCTCCCAGGTATTATATGATTTGCCTTTTTCGATTGCATAACTAGTATAAATTAGTGATAATCCAATAATGGAAATAAGTATGATTGAACAAAATATGTAACTTAATTTGAATTTAGGAACTTTATAAATGGTTTTATTTAAGATTTTATTTTCTATGTCTTTAGAAACCTCTATTTTTGAAAAACTTTCTTTTATATTCATAATTAATCCTCCTTTAACATTTCTTTTAGTTTTTCTCTGGCTCTGTATAATATGGTTTGAATATTAGTAGAACTTAAGTTTAAAATGTGCGCGATTTCATCTATTTTGTATCCTTCATAGTAATATAAGAAAATGATTGTGCGATATTTTGTTGGTAGTTTTAAAATGAAGGGCATTATATTATCGTTTTGATTTGAATAAGATATGTTATCATTATAATCAAATGAAACGTTTTTGCGCCAGAATGACAGAAATAAATTTTTACATTCATTTATACTTACTTTAATGAGCCATTTTTTTATTTCGTCATTTGATTTATTGAATAGATTTTGATGTTTACATAATTTTATAAATACGCTTTGTAAAATATCATCGGCATCATATAAGTTTTTGGTATAGCTATATATAAACCTATAGATATCATTTTTATAAAGATTAAATAGTTCTAAGAATCTTTCTTCCATATTGTCCTCCTTGAAAAGCTTTTCATTCTAATAACAAATGAGATTATTAAAATATCACAGTTTTCATAAAAAAAGATTTACTTTATGTAAATCATAGATTAAAGAAATAAATGTTATTACCATTATTTTCTATTATTTTGATTAAATCTTCTACTTTAAGCCATAAACTTACGGTATTGTCATTTGGATGAACGCCAATTAAATGAGAATCTGTCATAAATGCTTCATCAATATAAAACTTGATTTTTGCTTCTTTATCATTTAACAAACCGAATGGTCCGACTTCACCTGGTATTAGATTCATAAGTTCTTTTAATTCGGTAGGTGATGTAAAACTTAGGGAATGAGTATGGTATTTATTTTTAAAGTCTTTTAAATTGATTTTTTTATTTCCTTTAATAGTTATAAGATAATAATTTTTTTTGTCATCTTTTAAAAATAAATTTTTGCCGTCACAATCAGAGTGTGGCAAATTTAGTGTTTCTAGATCTTCCATTTTGTAGACTGGTTTATGTTCATTTATTTCATAGGGTATTTTATTTTTATTTAATAAAATGTATATATCATTTTTATTCATGTTACACCTCTAAAATTATATTAGCACATATTAATAAAGTATTCAATAGTATGAAAAAAGTAATATCTTTTAATTCGCGAACATATAGTATAGAGTAGAAAGGAATGAAAAAATGGAAACACTAAAAGTTTCATCAAAATCAAATCCAAATTCTGTTGCTGGAGCACTTGCGAATGTTTTCCGTGAAAAAGGAAGCGTTGAAATTCAAGCAATTGGAGCCGGAGCACTTAATCAAGCTATTAAAGCAATCGCAATAGCTCGTGGATTTGTCGCACCAAGTGGTAAAAATCTTGTGTGCATACCTGCATTTACTGATATATCAATTGAAGGAGAAGAAAGAACGGCCATAAAATTGATAGTAGAAGCCAAATAGGCTTCTTTTTCTATTGCAATATATTTAAAAAAATTATATAATTATTAAAGAAAAAAGGTGAAACAAATGGAACAAAGTTTGAAACGTAGTATTATTCTAGAACACTATCAAAATCCTAAAAATAAATGTTTATTAAATGATGATTCATATGAGAAAATTAATATGAATAATGAGAGTTGTATAGATGAAATTAATTTAGAAATAAAATATGAAAATGGCATAATAAAAGATATTCATTTTGATGGGGAAGCATGTGCAATTTGTACAAGTTCAACTTCTATAATGATAGAAACGCTTATTGGAAAAACTTTAGATGAAGCTAAAGAAATATATATTAATTTTGAAAAGATGTTAAATGAAGAAGATTATAATGCTGATATATTAGAATCATCTATTGTCTATGAAGATATTTCTAAACAACCAAATAGAAAGAAATGTGCCCTATTACCTTGGTGGGGAATAAAGAAAGTGCTTGAAGAAAATGGAAAAATTTAAAGTTGATAAAGTAAAAGAAATATCTAGACTAAAAAATGAACCGAAATGGATGGAAGATTTTAGAGTTAAAGCATTTGAAAAGTTTAAAGAATTATCAAATCCAACGTTTGGTCCAGAATTAAAACTTGATTTTGATGAAATAAATTATTATAAAAAGGTTCAAGATCATATAAGCAATGACTGGAATGATTTGCCTGTTTCAATAAAAGAAACATTTGATAAGATTGGTTTACCAGAGGCTGAAAAAAAATATTTGGCCGGTACACATGCTCAATATGAAAGTGAAACTATATATCATAATATGCTGGAAGAACTTGTTAAAAAAAATGTTATCTTTTGTGATACTGATACTGGTCTTAAAATGTATCCAGAGTTATTTAAAAAGTATTTTAACAAATTAGTTAAGTATGATGAAAATAAATATACGGCTTTAAATGGTGCGGTATGGAGTGGTGGAACATTTATTTATGTTCCAAAGAATACTAAATTAGATAGACCTTTACAAAGCTATTTTAGAATTAATACTAAGAATATGGGACAATTTGAAAGGACAATCATAATAGTTGATGAGGGAAGTGAACTTCATTATATGGAGGGATGTACGGCTCCTACTTATACAACAGATTCGCTTCACGCTGCGGTTGTTGAAATATATGTTGGTAAAAATGCTAAATGTAGATATACAACAATTCAAAACTGGGCAAATAATATATATAACTTAGTTACTAAAAGGGCTGAGGTTGATGAGGGTGGATTAATGGAATGGATTGATGGTAATATTGGTTCAAAAGTTAATATGAAATACCCGTCTTGTATTCTTGTTGGTCCGTATGCCGAAGGAAGATGTATATCAGTTGCTGTTGCGACTAAAGATCAAGAACAAGATACGGGCGCTAAAATGATTCATCTAGCGCATCATACTAAGAGTAGTATTATAAGTAAATCAATTGCTTCTAAAGGTGGAAACGCTACTTATAGGGGGACAGTTAATATTACTAAAGATGCTGAGTATTCTAAAAGCTATATAAAATGTGATACAATAATATTAGATGAAAAGTCTAAAAGTGATACAATTCCTATTAATAAAGTTTCTAATAGTACTTCTAGTTTAGAGCACGAAGCAACTGTTTCTAAGATAAGCAAAGATAATTTGTTTTATTTAATGAGTAGGGGAATAGATGAAGAAAAGGCTAAAGAATTATTAATAATGGGATTTATAGATAAGTTTAAAGAAGAATTACCAATGGAATATGCGGTTGAATTAAATGCTTTACTTAAAAATTATTTTTAAAAAGGGGTGATAGAGATGAAATTAGTTAAAAAATATTGGTATCTAGTAATTTTATTGATTGTACTTATAATATCGTTTTGTTTTTATTTGAGAAGCAAAAGTCCTAAACAAAATGAAAATGATAATAAAGTTGTTAAAAATGAGATGATTGAGAAATATGCAAAAGATTATTTTAATAATTTTGTATCGGTTGCAAATATAAATGAATATGATGTAACAATTAAAATGTTAAAAGATGCTGTAAATCAAGGACTTGCAGATTATGATGCTTCTAAACTTAATGAATGTGAAGATGATTCTTATGTTAAGTTTATAATTGAAATAGGCGAAAGTAACTATAAAAGTTATGAATCAAATCTAATTTGTAAACAAAATTAAAAAAAGTTTAATTTTTAGACTTTTCCGAAATCCAAAGAAAAAAAGTCTCAAAAAAGAGGAATTCACCTTAGATGAATTTCTCTTTTTCAAAGTCAAAAGTGCTTTGAAAACCCGGAAAGTCTCGTTTGCACTTATTTTTTGTTTGTTGTATAGTGTTTGCGGAAAGGAGGAAAAGTATGTTAAATCAATCAATTATTGTGGGTAGATTAGTCAATAATCCTGAACTTCGCGAAACGGAAAATGGTACTAAAGTAACAAGTGTTTTACTTGCTGTACCAAGAAGTTACAAAAATGTTGATGGCGAATACGATACCGATTTTATAAAATGTGTTTTATGGCGTGGTGTTGCTGAAAGAACTACAGAATATTGTAAAAAAGGTGATCTAATTGGTGTTCGTGGTAGATTACAAACAAGGGACATTGAACAAGAAGATGAAAGTTTGAAATCTGTGATGGAATTAGTTGCTGAAAAAGTTACATTTTTGCACTCACAAAAACCGGCTAAGGAATAGGCCAAAACCTTTTATATAACCAGCGGTTTATTTCGAACTTTGCTTAACTAAAAGTTGATATAATTACACTTGAAAAGGAGTGTAATTATAATGTTTGGAAGAAGATTAAAAGAAGAAAGATTAAAGAGAAAACTTACACAAAAGCAGTTTGGTGTAATGGTTGGTGTATCAGCTACAATGATAATGTATTATGAAAGTGGCGCTAAAAGACCAAGTGTTGAACAATTAATGCGCATTGCTGATTTTTTAGGAATAGATATAAATTATCTGCTTGGTATGGAGTATTTAGCAAAATAGCGTACAACTGAATATACATTTCGTTTGGCAAAAGAAGAAGCTAAGATATTAAGAGAATTAAGAAAGAAAAAGAAACTATATGATATGTTAGTTGATGATCCTAAAAGAACTGTTGAATTAATTGATAGAAAAATGACTTAATAATTCAAAATTATGATATAATAATTATGGTGATAGAATGTTAGAGATAATTGATAAAAAAAGATTGGGTTTAGAATTAACAAAAGAAGAAATAAGTTATTTTGTTGAAGGATATACAAAAGGTATTATTCCTGATTATCAAATGAGTGCTTTATTAATGGCTATTTGTATAAATGGAATGAGTGAAGAAGAAACGATTAATTTAACGGAAAGTTTTATTAAAAGTGGTGAAGTAATTGATACTTCTAGTATAGATGGTATTGTTGTTGATAAACATTCAACAGGAGGAGTAGGAGATAAAACCACGCTTGTTCTTGCTCCTTTACTTGCATCACTTGGATATAAAGTTTTGAAAATGAGTGGAAGAGGTTTAGGTTTTACTGGTGGTACAATTGATAAACTAGAAGCAATAAAGGGTTATCAAACTCAAATGCCTTTTGATGTTGTTTTAAAGGAAGTTAATGATATTGGTTTGGCTGTAATAAGTCAAACAAAGAATCTGGTACCAGCTGATAAAAAAATATATGCCTTAAGGGATGTAACATCAACTGTTTCATCTATTCCATTAATTGCTTCATCAATAATGTCTAAAAAAATTGCATCGGGTGCTAAGACAATTGTTATTGATGTAAAGGTCGGTGAAGGTGCTTTATTAAAGACTATAGAAGATGCTAGAAAATTATCTAATTTGATGATTAAAATTGGTAAAAGCTATAATAGAAAAATAATATGTGTTTTAACTAATATGGATACACCACTTGGCTTAGCTGTTGGAAATAGTAATGAAGTTTTGGAAGCAATTGATACATTAAATGGACATGGCCCCAAAGATTTAGTTGAACTTGTAAAGACATTAGCCCTTGAAATTATACTTGCAAATGAGAATATTTCTTTGGAAGATGCTACGAAAAAAATAGATGAAAAATTAGAAACTAAAGAAGCTTATAATAAGTTTTTAGAACTTGTTAAATATCAAGGTGGCGATATTAATACACTTAAATTATCAAAAAGAATATTTAGTATTAAAACAGATAAAGAAGGATATATTAGTTCGATTGATGCTTTAAAGATAGGTGAATTAGTTAAGAAAATGGGTGGAGGTCGTCTTGAGAAAAACGATCCAATCAATTATGAAGTTGGAATAAACTTGAGTGTTAAAATAGGTGATAAGGTAAAGCCTAATGATGAACTTATGCGTATTTATTTGGGTGATAAAGATATAAGTTTTAAAGAATTGAGTGGTATATTTAAAATATCCGATGAGAAAAAAGAAGAAAAACTTATATATGAAATAATTAAATAGTGTAAAAAAATGTAAAAAAATAGGGTTTTACTTGCAATAGAAGGAATGTTGCTGTATTCTAAAGTTAGGAGGGAAAATAATATGATATATCCATCAATTGATAAATTATTAGTAAAAGTTGGTTCGAAGTATCTCCTTGTAAATATTGTTTCAAAAAGAGTAAAGGAAATGGAAAAAACGAACCATTATCAACTAAAACCTAATGAATATAAATCTAAAAAAAATATAGGAAAAGCACTTGAAGAAGTCGCGCAAGATTTAATTACAGTTGAAGAGAATTAAATCTTTTTTTAAATAGTATGAAAATAAATAAAATTAGAAAGCAAGGTAAAAAGTATTTAATTGAACTAGAAGATGGAACTATTATTAAAACATATGGTGATATTTTAATTAAATATAATATTTTGTATCATAAAGAGTTAGATGAAGAAATGTTTGATAAAATATCAAAAGAAAATATTTATTATGATGCTTATAATTCTTGTTTAACATATATATCAAAAAAATTAAGGAGTGAATATGAAATTGAGAAGTATTTGAATAAGTATTTAATAAGTGAAAATGAAAAGAATAGTATAATTAATAAATTAAAGGATTTAAAATTAATTAATGATAATATTTTTGCTCTAGCTTTTATAAATGATAAACTAGCATTTACTAATAGTGGTCCATATAGGATAAAAAATGATTTATTACAATTAAAAGTAAATGATAAAATAGTTGATGATGCTTTAAGTAATATAGATGAAACTATTTATTATGAAAGAGTTAGAAAAATACTTGATAAAAAACTTAAAGTTAAACAAAAATATTCTGGTAATATATTAAAACAAAAACTTGCAAATGAATTAAAATTACTTGGATACCCTGAATATATAATATATGAAGAAGTTAATAAAATTAATGTAAAAGGTAATATTTTAAAAGAATATGATAAAATATATAGTAAATTATCAAAAAAATATGAAGGGTATGAATTAGATAGAAAACTAAATGAAAAATTATATGCATTAGGGTATACTAAAAGTGATATAGAAAAAGTAACTCATTAAGAGTTACTTTTCATATTGTGATTTTGTTAAATCATAAATGTATTTTAGATCAGAATCAGTAATGTCTATTTTGTATTCAGTTCTAATTTTAAACCAGGTTGCATTTTGTAAATTACTATCTTCATCTAATTTATTTTTAGCAATTTTATTTTGAATTGTTTCTTTCATATTTTCAAGAGAATCTTTAGCGATTACTTTTTCTTTTAAAATAACGTGATAACCAAATTTACTTTTTACTGGTTCTTTTGAATATTTACCAACTTCAAGGGCTTTAGCAGCTTTCCAGAAATCAGCATCTACATCTTCACTTGTGAATGCATCAAGTAAACCGCCATCTTTAGCAGATCCGTCTGAAGAATATTCTTTAGCAAGTTCACTAAAATCTTTTCCTTCATCTAGAAGTTTAATGATTTCGGCAACTTTATTTTTAGCTTCTTCTTCAGCTTTTTTCTTTTCATCACTTGACATGCTATCATCAGTTTTTGGTGTAATTATAATATGGCGAGCAACGATTTTGTCATCAACTTTCTCTTCATAATATTTTTTAATTTCTTTATCAGTAATAGAAGGAATAATATATTTAATTGCAACTTTTTCTTTTAAATAGTTGTTTTTAAAATATTCAGCAAGTTCATCTTCACTATTGAAACCATTGTTTCTTAAATATTCTTCCCAAGTATAACCAAGGACACTTGAATATGAATTAAACTTTGATTTTTCACTAGTTACCTTTGATTTACCATAAGCAACAGCTTCTGCTTGATCAGTAATTTCAACGTTAACAATATAATCATCAATCATATTAATAAGCATTGATGTTCCATAAGATGCTTTTAATTTTTTATATAAATCATTAGCTGAAAAATCCTTTCCATTAATATGTACAACAGCTTCCTCACCATTTGCAAGTTTAGCTTCCTTTTTGCACCCACTAAGTAGTAAAGTACAAAGACATACTGTTATAAGTAATTTTTTCATAATTTCAATCCTTTCTTTGTAAACACTAACTATCATAACAAAAATATAAAAAAAAAACAATATTTTAATCAAAATTATTCACACAAATGTGATAATAACCATAAAATAATGTGAAAGATGAAAAAAGGAGGAATGAGTTTATGTGTTGTAATAACGGAATATCAGGCGCTGCAATCGTATTAGTATTATTTATTCTTTTAATAATTATACTTGGGGCATATGTATAGATAGGAGGCTAAATAATGTCTTGTAATGAAAACAATAATAAGCCAAAAACAAGCATTAATTATATTATTCTAATTGTGTTGTATATATTACTAGCTATTATATTAAGCACTAGTATAATGTAAAGTCATAGGAAAAAATCCTATGACTTTTTCGATTTATATTTAGTGTGTCAAATAAAATTATATGAAAATGGTTAATATAAATTTGCATAATTTTAAAAAATGCGTATAATTGTTGGTGTTAAGGGGAAATAATGATGAATAATACAAATACAGAATTAGAAAGAATGGATTTTTTAATGAGATATACAACTATGATGCTAGAAGGAATAAAGCCAAGTGATTTAACGAATGAACAAATGTTAGATTTGTTATATCAGCAATATATGAAAACTATAGCACTTTTAGAAATAAGAGAAAAAAAAAGGTATGTTAAAGTTTCATTTTAAATATTCAAATATCACATATATTAGAGAAATATTAATAAATGCTGGTTATATAAAAAGATTAGGAAAAACTCCAACTCGTTAATTTAAAAGTAAAAAAATAATAATATATTGATAATTATAATGTAAAGCCATAGGAAAAAATCCTATGACTTTTTCAAAATATCTTTACAAAAAATAAAAAGAATAGTAAAATAGTGGTAGAAAGTGGTTGAAAGTGGTGAAAGGTGGCGATTTTTAATGTTTATGGGTGAATATCATTACAATATAGACGAAAAAGGTCGCATTACAATACCATCTAAGTTTAGAGCTGCTTTAGGGTATGAATTCATTATAACAAGGGGACTAGATAATTGCCTTTTTGTTTATGCTAAAGATGAATGGAATGAAATTATAAAAAAATATAAAGATTTACCTAATACTAAAGAAGCTAGAATGTTTATGAGAGTTTTCCTTTCTGGTGCGATTGAATGTACAATTGATAAACAAGGAAGAACAAACCTTAGTGCACCACTTATGAGTTATGCATCATTATCAAAAGAGTGTGTAATAATTGGTGTAAGTGACCACTTAGAAATATGGGATAGCAAGGTATGGCAAGATTTTATGGAGGATGCAAGTGATATTTCAGCAATAGCTGATAATCTATTTGCGGATAAAAATGCATAAGAGTGTATTATTAAATGAATGTATTCAAAATCTTAATCTTAAAGATGATTCTGTAATAGTTGATTGTACTTTAGGATATGGAGGACATTCAAGTGAAATATTAAAAAGAATACCAAAAGGATTCTTATATGCTTTTGACCAAGATAAGGAAGCCATACAATCAGCAAGTCAAAGGTTAAATGAAATAAATTGTAATTATCAGATAATAAACGACAATTTTGTAAACATTGATAAGTATATAATAGATAAAGTTGATGGCGTTTTATTTGATTTGGGTGTATCAAGTCCACAACTGGATGAAGAGGAGCGCGGATTTAGTTTTCATAAAGATGCTAGACTTGATATGAGAATGAATAGAGAAAAAGAACTAGATGCTTATAAAGTTGTAAATGAATATAGTTTTGATGACTTAAATAGAATCATTAGAGATTATGGAGAAGAAAAATATTCATTTTCGATAGCACGTGATATTGTAGAAAAAAGAAAGATAAAAAAAATTGAAACAACTTTTGAGTTAGTAGATATAATAAAAGATGCTGTTCCTATGAAATATAAAAGAGAACATCATCCAGCAAGAAAAACTTTTCAAGCTATTAGAATTGAAGTAAATGATGAATTAAATGTATTTAGAAAAGCTTTAACAAAAGCACTTGATTTATTAAAAGTTAACGGAAGAATATGTGTAATAACATTTCATTCTTTAGAAGATAAAATATGTAAAGATATATTTAATGAAGTAACAAAAAATATAGATGGCTATAAAGATATGCCAATAATTCCAAAAGAATTGGAACCAAAGTTTAAAAAGATTAAAACAATTGAACCATCTAAAGAAGAATTAGATGAAAATAATAGATCACGAAGCGCTAAACTTCGTGTAATAGAAAAAATAGGAGAATAAAGATGAAGAGAACTAAGAAAAAGACATTCACAAAATTAGATACAACCTTATATTTATTTGCAACTCTTGCACTAGTATGTATTTTCTTAGTGAAAATCTTTGGGGGAGCAGAAGTTAGTCATTTAAATATGAGTATTGAAAAAACAAAACATAGTATAAGTGAACAAAGTAAAAAAAATGAAAGTTTAACAATGAAAGTAAATGAATTAACCTCATTTGAAAATATTTTAGCAGTTGTAAAAGAAATGGGATTAGGATATAATAATGAGAATATATTAATTATTAACAAGTAGGGAGTAATTATATGAAAAAAGAGAAATCAAAAAAATGGCCGTTTATTAAAATATCAACAGTATTTATATTGATTTCTTTTTTTGTGATCGAACTTAGAATGGCTTATATTGCTTTATCACCTAATGTTGATGGAATCAATATTCAGGAGTTTGCATCGAGAAGAAATACAACTAAAAAAATACTAAGAGCTAATAGGGGCGTAATATATGATGCATCAGGTGATGTCCTTGCGCGTAATGTAACTTCTTATACAGTAGTCGCGATTCTTTCAAGTTCTAGAAGTGATCGCATTCAAAATGTAGAAGAGGCGGCAACAAAACTTTCACCAGTTTTAAATATGGATAAGACAAGGTTAGTTAAACTTTTGAGTCAAAATCTTTATCAAGTTGAACTTGGTCCTGAAGGAAGAGGTATAACGATTCAAAAAAAAGAAGAGGTTGAAGCTTTAGATATAACAGGTATTGAGTTTATTGAAGATACTAAAAGAAATTATCCAAATGGTGATTTTGCTTCATATATAGTTGGGTATGCTAAAACTTATGTTAAAGATAATTCTAAAGTAATTATTGGTGAACTTGGAATTGAAGGACTTTATAATAAAGAGTTAACAGGAACTGATGGATATTTTAAATATGAACAAGATACTTCTGGTAGACAAATACCAGATACACCAGAAGAGAGAGTAGATGCTAAAAATGGTAATGATATATATTTGACAATTGATTCAAACATTGAAAGATTTACTGAAAGTGCAATGAAAGAACTTGAAAAAAATGCTAAACCAGAATGGGCAGTAATCGCACTTATGGATGCTAAAACAGGAGCAATTCTTGCATCAAGTACAACACCTTCATTTAATCCTAATAAATTAAATATTACTAATTATGAAAATCCACTTGTTTCATATGCTTTTGAACCTGGTTCAACTATGAAAACATATTCATATATGTGCGCTATTGAAAAGGGAACTTACGAAGGGACAAAAACATTTGAAAGTGGTATTATTAAAATTGAGGGTGGCGGAACAATTAAAGACTGGAATACTAAGGGATTTGGTACAATATCATTTGATAAAGGATTTGAGTATTCAAGTAATACAGGTGCCGTTAATTTAATGCGTAACTTTATAACAAAGCAAGAATTGTTAGATTGTTATAAAAAATATGGTTTTGGTGAAAAGACAGGTGTTGAATTATCAAGGGAATTATCTGGTAAAATATCATTTAATTATGATTTGGAAGTTGCGAATGCTACTTTTGGTCAAGGTATAACAACAACCCCGATTCAACATTTACAAGGTTTATCAATAATTGCAAATAATGGGAAAATGTTAAAACCATATATTGTTAAAAAGATAGTTAATACATCAACGAGTGAAATTGTATATGAAGGAAAAAAGCAAGAAAGTGAAAGATTAGTTTCAATTGATACTGTAAATAAAATGAAAGAACTTTTAAAAGATGTTGTTGAAGGAAAAGATGTATATACAACTGGTAGTTTGTATTACCGAGAAAATTTAGGAATAATTGGTAAAACTGGTACCGGTGAAATATGGAATAATCAAAAGGGTTCGTATGAAAGCGGGGGATATAACTATATTTATTCTTTTGCCGGAATGTTTCCTTATGATGATCCACAAATAATTGTATATGCTGCTATGAAAAAACCAACTTCTGGTCCAACTAGTAATTTAAGTAAATTAGTCAAAACAGTTGCAAGTGATGTTTCTAAATATTTGGATTTATCGAATGTTCCAAAAGAAACTTTGTCATCATTTGGAATGAAAAATTATTTTAATAAAGATATAAATGATGCTGATATGGAAGGTGTTAAATTATTTGTAATTGGAAATGGAAATAAAATAATTGATCAATATCCAAGTGTAAATACGATGGTTGTTGAAAATGATGTTGTAATTCTAAAAACAAATGGTAAAGAAATTAAGATGCCTTCATTTATAGGTTTATCATTAAAAGAAACTAAAAAATTATGTTCTATGTTAGGTATAACTTGTGATATTGAAGGAAATGGTTATGTAATAAATCAAGATATAAAAGAAAATACTATTATTGATAAGGAAATGATAGTAAAATTGGTGTTAAAAGAAAAAGAGTAATTGAAAAATTACTTTTTCTTTGGTATAATGAAATAAGAATAGAGGTGTCTATGAAAGAGTTACCGAAAATTATAATAAATGATGAAGAAGAAAATAATAATAAAAAAACGATTGAGTTTGAAATTAAAAGTGATTTAGTGGGTGGTAATGAGAGTAGTACACGTCTTATTAATCCTGATGAAAGAGGAAAAATAAAACGAGTAAATGATGTTGTTATTGATAAAAAAGAAATAGAAAAAGCACCCCATCCGCCAGAACTACCAATTCCAAGGATGCCTGTTAAAGTTAAAAGACCACCGGAGTTACCAATTCCTCAAAAGTTAACTTTGAAGATGAGGTTACATTTACTTAAGGATGAAACTAAAGAGAACGCAGAAATTACTAGTAAAGAATTAACTAAAAAAATGTCGCGGATTAATTATTATTTCGTTAGCGCTTTTATCTTTATATTAATTGGTTTAATTGTTTTAGGCGCTGGTATATATGGTAAGATAAATATAGAAAACAAGTATAGTAAATATGTATCATTATTTAATGATAATAACTATTTAGAATTAAAAGATTTTTGTTATGCTCGCAAGTATAAAGAATGTTCAAAATATAATATATATATTAATGGTTTAGAATATATGGAAAATAAAAAATATAAAGATGCTAAAGAAGAATTTAATAAAGTATCGGATTTTAAAAATGCTAATAATTATATTAATTATATTGAGGGATTAGATTATATTCAAAAACTAGATATAGATTTAGCATATGATAGTTTTTCTAAAGCAAATATATTGAATGCTAAAGAATATATAAAATATATTGATTTAATAAAACAAATAAATAATAATGAAGATGTAAATTATGATGATTTAAATAATATCGAAAGTAATATTCAACTTAATTATGTATCAAATTATTTAGATTCAATGAGGTTATTTAAAGAAAAAAACTATAAAAGAATAATTGAATTATTAGAAGAACCAGCTCAAATTATAACTCCTGCAAAAGATATATTAAATGAAACAAAATATATTTATGCTAAGGAATTACAATATAATGGTTATATTGGAACTGCTTTTAAATTGTTAAATGAAATAAAAGATTATAAAGATGCTAGTTCTATATTAGATAAACCAATATATACAGTTATAAATAATTGGTATTATTTAAATGATAATGGTTTTTCTATGAAATTATCATTTTATGAATCAAGTGATACTTGTTTTAATGAAATAAAAAATGGTAGTTTAATTGGTTTACCGTATGATACTGATTCAGCAATTTATGAATATAAGCTTAAAAATAATGCTATTTATTTTAAAGATCAAAATGGGGAATATAGAGTAATATATATTGTAAAAGGATTTTCTAAAGATAAATTAACGATTCTTTTTGGAAATCAAATAATTGAATTAAAACCAAGAACATAGTGTCTTGGTTATTTACTTATTATAAATAATTTGATAAAATATTACTAGATAAGGAGACTAGTTATGGGTTTAATTGAATATGCAAGAGCAGGTAATTTAAAAAGATTTAAAAACAATTTGAAAGAAATAAGTAAAAAAGAAAAAAAATCGGAGTTTTTCTTATTTAATCATTTTTTATTAACGTTTTTGAAAACAGGATGTGGTTATAGTGATTATTTGAATTATGAATTATATAATAAAACATTTAAAGAGATAGATGAATATGTAACTATAAAGCATCAAGATAAATTCTATGAGATTGTATCTCCGGCTAAATATAAGACTTTTTTTACAATAAAACCTAATTTTTTAAATAATTTTAAGGATTATATAAATAGAAGTTTCTTTGCAGGTGGAACTATTGAAGAATTGAAGGCATTTTTAGATAAAAATGAGGAGTTTATGGTTAAACCATATGATGGTTTAGGTGGTAAAGGTGTATATAAAGAATATAGAAAAAATATTAAAAATGTAAATGATTTTTATAATTATTTGAATGAAAACCATCTTTTTATTGAAGAATACGTAAAACAAAATAAAGAAGTAAATAGGTTGTGCAAAGAAAGCGTTAACACCATTAGAATAATGACTTTTTCATATAATGGTAAAAGTGAAATTGTATATGCAGCAATGCGTATTGGAAATGGTATTAATAATGTAGACAATTTTCATCAAGGTGGTATGGGATGTAAAATTGATTTAGAAAAAGGTATTTTAATTGGTGATGCTATTGATAAAGATTTAAATCATTATGAAGTTCATCCCAAAAGTAAAGTTAAGTTTGATGGATTTGTTTTACCTAATTGGGAAAAAGCAAAAAAACTAGTTCTTGATGCGAGTTTAGTAAATAATAATATTCATATGGTAGGATGGGATGTTGCTTTAACTGATGAAGGCGCTACTTTGATTGAAGGTAATAGAAGACCAGGATTTGATTTGATACAGGTTTTATCTAAAAGAGGTAGAAAAGATATAATGAGACATTGTTTAGATATTATTAATAAAGAGGAAGGAACTAATTATAAAATATGAAAGTCTTAGTAATACCAACTTGGTATCCGAGTGGTGAAGATAAATTAATGGGAGCTTATCATAAAGATTTTACAGAAGCTTTAAATAAAAATAATATAGAAGCTGATATGTTATATATTAGTAGACAAAGATTATCTAAACCTTTTAAATATCTTTTTATGAAGAAAAGGGAAATTGAAAAAGAAAAAAATTATAATGTTTATCATTATAAGATTTTAAATTATGGTCCTATTAGTTTTGATTTAGCAATAAAAACATATACAAATGCTTTATATAAAGCTGTTAAGGATTATATAAAAATAAATGGTAAACCAGATATATTACACGCACAAGTTACGCTTCCTGCTGGATATGCTACATATATAGTTGGTCAGAAGTTAAATATTCCAGTTGTTATAACGGAACATTGTGGTAATTTGGAAAGATTTTTTAGAGAGCCACTAAATAAATATACAAATCAATTATTAAATAAAGTTACTTATTCTTGCGTTAGTTCATATATGCAAAAGGTTGCTTTAAAATATATGGATAAGTGTTATGTTCTTCCTAATTTAGTGAATATTGATAATTATCAAAATTATGGAAAAAGGAAAATTAATAAAACTTTTAATTTGGTTTCTTTGTGTGCTTTAAGAGAGGGAAAGAAAATTGATAATATTTTTAAGGCTATAAAAGAAATAAAAGATATTGATATTCATTTGGATGTAATTGGTGATGGTTTTTATGAAAAATATTATAAAAATAAGTGCAGAGAACTTGGTATGGATAATAAGGTTACTTTTTTAGGTAGAAAAAATAAGAAAGAAATAAATGAAATATTTAAGAGTGAACATGCTTTAGTAATTAGTAGTGAAATTGAATCATTTGCAATTCCAGGGATTGAAGCTTTAGCGACCGGTATACCGGTTGTTTCAACTAAATGTTTGGGGCCGGAAGAATATATTGATGAAAGTAATGGAGTATTGTGTGAAAAGAATGATGTTCAATCTTTAAAAAATGCAATTATAAAATTATATAATAATTATGATAAATATGATCCTTTAAAATTAAGGGAAAGTATAGTTAGGTTTTCTGAAAAAGAGGTTGCAGGTAAAGCTTATGAAATATACAAGGAGGCAATATGCAAAAAGTAATATTATGTATACTTGATGGAGTTGGAATAAGAGAAAAGGAAAAGGGAAATGCTTTTTTAAATGCTGATAAAAAAACATTTAATTATTTATGGAATAATTATCCACATTCTTTACTTGAAGCGAGTGGTGAGTTTGTTGGTCTTCCTAATAAACAAATGGGTAATAGTGAAGTTGGTCATACTAATATAGGTGCTGGTAGAATAGTTTATCAGTCTCTTGAATTAATTAATAAATCTATAAAAGATAAAAGTTTTTATGATAATGAAAATATATTGGATGTAATTAATCATACGAAAAAAAACAATTCAAATCTTCACATATTTGGATTGTTAAGTGATGGTGGTATTCATTCGCATATTAATCATTTATATGCTTTATTAGAATTATGTAAGAAAGAAAATGTTCAAAATGTTTATATTCATGCTTTTCTAGATGGAAGAGATACTTTGCCAAATGTAAGTATAAAATATTTGGATGAATTAACTAAAAAAATGAAAGAATTAAATGTTGGTGTATTGTCTACAATATCTGGAAGATATTATTCAATGGATCGTGATAATAATTATGATCGAATTAAACTTAGTTATGATGCTATTGTTTATGGTAAAGGTAATAGAAATAGTAGTTATAAAGATGTAATTAATTCTTGCTATGAAAAAGGAATATATGATGAATTTATTATTCCAACGATTATAAATGAAAAATTAGTAAATGATAATGATGGACTAATTTTATTTAATTATAGACCTGATAGAGCAAGGGAACTTTTTACGGCTTTAACTAATAAGGATTTTAATGAGTTTGATGTGAAAAGGTTTAATAATATAAAACTTGTTACGATGATGCCGGTTGCTGATAGTGTTGTTTGTTCTAATGCTTTTAAACATGAGGAATTAATTAATACACTTGGAGAATACATTGATAATTTGGGTTTAAAGCAATTAAGGATTGCGGAAACGGAAAAGTATGCTCATGTTACTTATTTCTTTGATGGTGGTATTGAGAGAGATTTGAAGAATTCTAAAAGAATACTTATTCCATCTCCTAGTGTTAAAACATATGATCTAAAGCCGGAAATGAGTGCTTATTTGATAACAGATACACTTATGAAGGAACTTGATAATAATTATGATTTGGTTGTTTTGAATTATGCGAATGGTGATATGGTTGGTCATACGGGAAATTATGATGCAACTAAAAAGGCAGTAGTCGCTCTTGATAATTGTTTAGAAAGATTATATAAAAAGGCAGAAGAAGATGGTTATACATTAATGATAATTGCTGATCATGGTAATTGTGATTATATGCTTGATAGTGATGATAATGTTGTAACGAGTCATTCAGTAAGTCCAGTTCCTTGTATAATAACTGATAACAATTATAAGGTTAATAATGGAAGATTATGTGATGTCGCGCCGACATTACTTAATTTGATGGGGCTTAGTGTTCCAAATGAAATGACAGGCGAATGTTTAATAGAAAGAAGGAATAGAAAATGATTAAGTTTGTTCAATATGGATGTGGAAAGATGTCTCTTTATACAATGAGATATGCTATGGAAAAGGGTTATGAATTAGTTGGTGCAATTGATATTAATCCAAATATTATTGGAAAGGATGTTTCTACTTTACTTGGTGGAAATGAACTTGGTATTAAGATTAGGGATGCTAAAGATGCTGAAGAATTATTAAGAGAAGTTAAACCTAATATTGTGATTATTACAACAATGAGTTTAATGAATGATGTAAAAGATTCTTTACTTTTATGCGCTAAACTTGGTATAAATGCTATTACTACTTGCGAGGAAGCTTTTTATCCGTTTAATTCATCTCCTAAATTAAGTGAAGAGATAGATGAACTTGCTAAAAGAAATAATTGTACGATTACAGGTAGTGGTTATCAAGATGCTTTTTGGGGTAATTTGATTTCTACTTTAGTTGGGGCAAGTGCAACTGTTAAAATGATTAAAGGAAGTAGTTCTTATAATGTTGAGGATTATGGTATTGCTTTGGCAAAGGCTCATGGTGCTGGTTTAACGACTGAAGAGTTTGAAAGAGATATTGCCTCTAGTGATAATATTAGTGAAGAATCTAGACAAGAGTTAATTAATAATGGTGAGTTTTTACCTAGTTATATGTGGAATACTAATGGTTGGTTATGTGATAAGCTTGGTTATCATGTTGTTAAGCAAACACAAAAGTGTGTTCCGCAATATAATGATGAAGATATTGAATCTAGTACTCTTAATATGGTTATTAAAAAGGGAATGGCAACAGGTATGAGTGCTGTTGTTACGACTGAAACTTTAGAGGGTGTTACAATTGTTTCTGAGTGTATTGGTAAAGTATATTCAAGTAAGGATTATGATTGTAATAATTGGAGTATTATTGGTGAACCTAATACTAATATGATTATTAATAGGCCTTCTACAGTTGAGCTTACTTGCGCGACTATTGTAAATAGAATTGAAGATGTTATTAATGCTGAGAGTGGTTTTGTTCCAACTAGTAGAATGGGAGAGTTAAAGAAATAATATACCTTAATTGGTATATTTTTTTGTTGCAAAAAAATATTGTAATATAAAATATTTTGTTGTATAATTAAATAGTAGGA
>HF993314.1 GCA_000433875.1 Firmicutes bacterium CAG:884 | reverse complement strand
TAAAAGTATGAAAGGAAAGTGATTTTATTATGCCTGTTTATAAGTATAATAACCCTACTAAAGATGGTAGATGTTGGCTCTTTAGGGTTAACTATAAAGACTCATTAAACAATAATCGTAGATATACCAGCAAGAAATATGCTACTAAATTTGAAGCAAAGGAAGCCGAAAGAAAGTTCTTGAACGAATTAGATAATAACTCTAATGTCCCATCTAAAATGACTTTAGGCGATCTCTGGGATAAGTATCTTGAATTTCAATCTGATAAAGTTAGAATAAATACTCGTAGGAGCTATATCTATACTCAAGAATCATTAAAAATACTATTTAATATTAAGTGTTCCGAGTTCAATATATCTCATTATGATAAATGGAAAGAATACATTGCTGGTATTGATACTATGAAGACTGTTACAAAAATGACAAACTCAAAGTATTAAAAGCATTTTTAAACTTTGGAGAGAAGCGATATGGTTATAACTTTCATCAAGTGCTATTAAATATGGAAAGATTTAAGAATCCTGATGAATTGGTTAAAGAAAAAGTTTATTATGATATCGCTGAATTTGATAAATTTCTAGCTTCTGAAGATGAAGATAGGTATAGGATTCTATGGGAAACATTGTATTATTGTGGCTTAAGAATTGGAGAAGCTAGAGGCTTGCAATGGAAAGATATTAATTGGGATAATAAAACCTTATGGATTAATAAACAAGTTCAGAGTTTAGATAATTACTCTTCTTCTTACTATGTATGTAATTTAAAAACTGCTTCAAGTAATAGAATATTAACTATGTGTGATGCTTTATATGAAGATCTTAAAAAGCATTATGACGAGGTTTCTAAATTTAAAAACTTTAAAGATGATTTCTTTATATTTGGTAACGATAAAGGTCTTACTCCACTAACTTATAAACAAGCTCAATGAAGAAAAGGAGAAATAGCAAATAAGGCTGGTATTAAAGAAATAAGACTACATGATTTTAGACATAGTTGTGCTTCTTTCTTGGTTAATAACGGAGCTCCTGTTACTATGGTTTCTAAATATCTTGGACATTCAAATTCAAGTGAAACTTTAAACACTTATTCTCACTTATTTAATACAACATCTTCTGAAGTAATTAATACAATCAATCGAGCTAGAAATAATGTTGAAAACTAGCTCTTTTTTGTTAATATGGCTCTACAAATGGCTCCAGAATATAAAATCATTGTTTTTAATAAAATAAAAAGACTTAGTTT
>HF993313.1 GCA_000433875.1 Firmicutes bacterium CAG:884 | reverse complement strand
GGGAAATATTTTTCCAAGGTATAAAAGTAATTTTACAAAATAAAAAAAAACAGTTATTCTGTATTTCTTTTTTGTTTAAAAAAATCTTGCAATAATTTAAGTGATTCATTTGCCATTGCTCCTTCAGCTACTGAAATGTCATATTTTTTATTATTTGCAACATTTAACAAGGTACCAAAATCATAATTCCTTATAGCATAACAAACTTTTTTTATTCTAGATTGTATAATTGCACCGGTACACATCATACAAGGTTCCATTGTAACATATAATTCACAATCATTAAGGCGCCATCTTTTTAATTTTTTACAGGCTATATTAATTGCTAATATTTCCGCGTGTTTAGTAGCATTTTTGCTTTTTTCTTTTAAATTATGTGCACGTGCAATTATTTTATTATTGTAAACTATAATTGCACCAACGGGAACATCACCCTTATTATAACTTTTTTTAGCTTCTTTCAAAGCTTCTAACATATATTTTTCATTCATAATACCACCACAACAAAAAATAGTGCACACACTCATAGGTCCTTAAGGCTGCTATCTTCCAATTCTGACCTGATTCAAACATAAGTGTTGCACCAAAATAATAATACAATAATTATAAAAATTAATCAACATTTATTTAACAGAT
>HF993312.1 GCA_000433875.1 Firmicutes bacterium CAG:884 | reverse complement strand
TATTTGATGGCGTGCTACTTCCATTAAACATTATTGTATATTCTATATCAGATGACGATCCTACGCCTGTTGCCGTTAAAACAAACGATCCCTTATCACCAGGTATTATTACCTTATCACTTGATTCTATGCTGGGTGTTCCAGTAATAGTATCATACAAATCTATACTAGTAAATGTCTTATTATTATGTAATACATCAAATGTAAATGCTCCAGTTTTACCTGTTATTGTACCATTTACTACTCTCATATAATAAGCATATGTTCCCACGTACATTAAAACTAAACCAAATAATGTTAAACTTAATCCAATTAATTTCTTATTTTTCATACCCTATCCTCCTTAATATATTTCTGCTCACAACAAAAAATGGTCCACTATCTATAATTATCCTATAGAATTCTGCTCCATATATTTTATCAACAAAATATTTATTTTTTATTTTTTTTAGTAATACTAGTATGTATGTATTAGGTCAAACATTTTATTAACATTCTTTCTATTTTTATATTATTTATTAACATTTTTGTTAACATCTATCTTCTACTATATCAATGATACCACAAATCAAAAGTCTTAGCAATACCCAATAAAAATTAAAAAAATTAAATAACTACCAACATAACAAAAAAGAGTTATCACTAACTCTAAACATTAAATCTAAAATAACAAATATCTCCATCTTGCATTTCATACTCTTTACCCTCAAGACGAAGTCTTCCAGCTTCTTTAACTGCCTTTTCGCTACCTAATTCCTTTAAATCACCAAAGCTCATAACCTCAGCTTTAATAAACCCTCTTTCGAAATCACTATGAATTATACCAGCACATTCTGGAGCCTTCATACCACTTTTAAAAGTCCAAGCCCTTACTTCATCAGTACCAGAAGTAAAGAAAGTCTTTAAACCAAGTAAACCATATAAAGCCTTTATTAACTTATCAAGACCACTTTCACTAATACCTAAATCATCTAAAAATATTTCTCTATCTTCTAAAGACAAACTAGATAATTCTTCTTCAATCTTCGCACATACAACAATAACATCCGCTTGATCCTTTAAAGCATATTCTCTAACCATATCAACATACTTATTATTGTTTAATATATCTTTTTCTTCAATATTAGCCATATATATTATAGGTTTTGAAGAAAGAAGTGAAAAAGATTTAATCATAAATAACTCTTCATCAGATAAATCCATATGTCTAACAGGAATATTTTCCTCTAGACCATTTCTAATTTTTTTCAAAAGTTCAACCTCTTTCAAAGCCTCTTTATCTTTAGACATAACAGCCTTTTTTTCAATTCTAAGCAATCTAGAAGAAACAATTTCCAAATCCGATAACATTAATTCAATACTAATAGTTTCAATATCACGAATAGGATCAACATTACCACTAACATGAATAATATTATCATCATCAAAACACCTAACAACCTCACATATAGCATCTACTTCTCTAATATACGACAAAAACTTATTACCAAGTCCTTCACCAGTAGAAGCACCCTTAACAAGACCAGCAATATCAGTAAACTCTAATGAAGTTGGTACTAAAGATTTAGGATTATACATCTCATTCAAAAAATCTAATCTCTTATCCGGAACAGCAACCATACCAACATTAGGTTCGATAGTCGCAAAAGGATAATTAGCAGCAAGTATATTATTACTTGTTAAAGCATTAAATAATGTCGATTTTCCAACATTAGGTAAACCAACAATTCCAACAGTTAAACCCATATAAACACCTCTCAAACTAATAGATATTATACACTATATTTATAAAATAAGAAAGAATTTTCTATTTTTTTATGCAAAACACAGCATATAATGGAATTGATTTAATATTATTATCAAATCCAAAATTTTTAGAAGAGACTCTAATGGCATATTTAGGACTAAACTTATTAATATACTCATTTAAACTTTTAGATCTGGTATTATCACTAGATTTTACCTCTATAGGAATAATATCATCACCAATTCTAGTAATAAAATCAACCTCAGCCAAATTACCACTACTCCAATAAAAACATGAATTATTATTAACAATCATTTGATTATTAACATAATTTTCCGTCAAACCACCTTTAAACTCAGAAAACTGAGGATTATCATATAAAATATCATTAATAAAAATATCTTGACTAGCTGAACATAAACCAACATCATTCATATAAAACTTAAAATCATCTAAAGATTTATAAGCATTTAAAGGAAGTTTTATCTGTTCTAATCTATATAATTGATTTGCAATACCAGCTAAACATAACCATTCAATAGCATCAGCAAATTCACTAGCACGACCACCACTTTTAATATCAGAATATTTAAACTTTCTATTAACCTTTGAAAGTTGAGTACTAATATTTTTATAAACAATTCTTGTCTTAGGAATCTCACTTTGCTTATTATATTTTCCCATATCATCAAAATATGAATCAATAATAGAACGTTCTTTAATTCTTACAAGCTCATAATTATCATTATTTAAATAATCACGAACAACTTCAGGCATTCCACCAACATATAAATATTTTTTATAAAGTTCCATCGCTCTTTCATGAAAAAGCAAATCCATTTTTTCATTGCTATCATAACACTTTTTTATCAATTCAATTAAATAATCATTCTTTGTTGCCATCAAAAACTCTTCAAAATCCATAGGATACATTGTCAAAAAATCAACCTTGCCAACAGGAAACGAAAAATTTTCTCGATGAGTTGAAACTCCTAAAAGGGAACCCATTGCAATAATATGATAATCATTAGCTTCTTCACAAAAATATTTTAAAGATGTTAAAGCCCTAGGACAAGCCTGAATCTCATCAAAAATAATTAAAGTATGTCCCTTCATTATTTCTCTTCTTTTATAATTACTTAATTTGTTTATTATATTATAAGGATCAAGATCAGAAAAGAAATCTTCTAATCCGTTTTCTTTCTCAAAATTACAATAAACAACATTAGCATAATTATCAGCACCAAACATATTCACAATATAAGTTTTACCGACTTGTCTAGCACCTTGTAAAATTAAAGGTTTGCGCGTTTCTGATTCCTTCCAAGCTAATAAATCATTGTATATTTTTCTTTTCATATTTTTATCACCAAAATAATAATAACATAAAAAATGATAAAAATCAAGCAAAATTACACTTTTTGGCACATAAAATATTACATTTTTTACACTTTTTGGTACATAACAGAAAAATCAAGTTATTTCTAACTTGATTCTACATTGTTAAACTAGTTCCAATTCCTAAAGGTATACCAATAACATACCAGCCAACTAAAATTAAAATCCATGTTATAGTAATCAATAAAACAGGAACAATAATACTTCTAATCGTACCAAATATTGTAATCTTCTTATTCTCATTATATTTTTCCAAATAACCAATAAAGACAATAAAATAACCAAATATAGGCGTTATTGCCTTACCAACACCATCAGCAGCAGTAAAAATAAACTGCGTAAATGAAGGAGTTATATTACTCTTCATAAACAAAGGAACAATTGTAGGCGCACATATAGACCACTTGCTAATAGCACTAGGCATAACAAGAGTCATAACAACAACTAACAAAAAGAAAGTAACAATAAGTGGAACACCAGAAAATGAAGCTAAACCTAAAAAATTAACCAGATTAGTTGCAATAACAACATCTAAATTAGTCCATTCAAGAATACCAATAAGTTCTGCTGTAAAGAACATAAGAATAAATACATAACCTAACTTTTCAAATGAAGATGAAATACCAACACTATACTCAGTCGTATTTTTTACATTCTTAGAAATATCACCATATACATATCCACAAATTAACATAATAAGTATAAATATATATAAGAAACCAGCATAGAAAGGTGAAGACTCACTAAAAAGTTTTCCCATATATGTCGCACCACTATTATCAAGTAAAAAGCCTAAAGGTTTAACAGGAATAATCCCTAATATAACTACCAATATTAAAGCAATAAAAGTAATTAAAGTAACACCATTAGCTCGCCTATCAATAATTAACTCATCATCATCATAAACATTTTTCTTAAAATTAATCGCAACATACTTTTCTATAACAACAGTTCCAACAAAACTAATTATTAAAGAACTAACAAGCATTATATAAAGATTAGACCACATATTATACTTAGAAGACATTTGAAATGAAGCATTAACAGCATCAAATGTAATCAAACTAAGATCATAATCATAAGCATTTAATAAAACACCCGTACCATAACCTAAACTAATACCTAAAAACGCAGTAATAACACCAACCATTGAATTCTTATTAGTATATTTATACATAATACCAGCAAGAGGAATTAATATAACAAAACTATATTCACCAATTACCGATGAAATAACACCAATAAAGAAAACAAGAAAAGTTAAAACTGATGACTTTAATTTTCTAAGTGGTGTAAATAAAGCTTTAAATAAACCCGATCTCTCACCTATACCTATACCAATTAAAGAAGTAATCAACAAAAATAATGGATTAAACATCTTAAAATTATTAGTCGCACTAGTTAAAATATATTTAAAACCAGAAGGAGTAAAAATATTTTGAACAGAAACAAGAGACGTTGTCAAAACACCATTAATTATCTCTGTTTTTTCTCCCTGAAACTCTAGAATAGAACATATAGAACTAAGGACAATAACAAGAATTGTTAAAATCAAAATAACAACAACTGGTCCAATCCCCTTTGAATTTTTTTTAAACATAACCGCCTCCTAATAAGACTCTATTTTCTTTATTCTTTTATTAAAATCAATCCTTGAAAGCATAACAATATGATTACACTCTAAACACTTTATCTTTATATCAGCGCCCATTCTAACAACTTCAAACCTATTAGAACCACAAGGATGATTCTTCTTCATAATAACGACACTACCTAATTTATATTCTTTCATAAATCACTCATTATATTTGATAATATCTAAAATTCTATTTAAATCCGCAACATTATTAAACTTAATTTCAATCTTATTATCACGAATCTTAACTTTAGTATCAAACTTTTCCCTTAAATTATTCTCAATATCTCTAATATTAGGATCAACAACTTTTTCGTGTCTTTCAATCTTAACTTTTCTCTCAAAAGAACTATCAATCATTCTCTCTAAATCACGAACACTAAGATCTTCATCAACAACCTTATTAGCAAGCATAGCAATCTTACTATTATCTTCAAGTTTACTTAAAACCCTAGCGTGTCCCATTGATAATTTACCATATTTAAGCAATGATTGAACTTCATCAGGTAATCTTAATATACCTAAAATATTTGTAATATGACTTCTACTTTTACCAACCTTAACAGCAAGTTCTTCTTGTGTTAATCCCATTCTCTCAAGCATTAATTTATAAGCCTTTGCTTCTTCAATAATATTTAAATTCTCTCTTTGTAAATTTTCAAGCAAAGCAATACTCATCATTTGATCATCAGAAAAACCTCTAATTATAGCAGGAATAGTTTTTAAACCAGCCATACGACTAGCACGAACTCTTCTTTCCCCAGCTACAATCTCATAACCTTTTATACTTTTTTTAACAATAATAGGTTGAAAAACACCATTTTCTTTTATTGAATCAGCTAAATCTTTTAAAGCATCTTCATTAAAATTAATTCTTGGTTGATATGGATTAGGTCTTAATTCATCCAAATTAAGTTCAACAATTTCTTCACTTGGAGTATTTTCATATATTTTTTTCTCAAAAGAAGCAATATCAATATTATCTCCATTAAATAATTGCTCTAATCCCATTCCTAAAGCTTTCTTTTTAGTTTCCATTTTTACTAATCACTTCCTTAGCTAAATTTATATAAGCCTCTGTACCACGACTTTGAAAATCATACGCAAGTATCGGTTTTCCGTGACTCGGAGCCTCAGACAATCTTACAAGTCTAGGAATTATTGTTTCATAAACCTTTTCTTTAAAATAACTCTTAACTTCTTCAACAACCTCTAAACCCAAATTAGTTCTACTATCAAGCATAGTAAGTAAAACACCTTCTATTTCAAGTTTAGGGTTAATATCTCTTTGAGCGAGTACAATTGTATTTAAAAGTTGCATTATTCCTTCAAGTGCAAAGAATTCACACTGGACAGGTATAATTACTGAATCAGCAGCCATAAGAGCATTTAGTGTTAAAAGTTCAAGGGATGGTGGACAATCAATTATAATATAATCAAAACTTTCTTTTGCAACATCTAAATATTTTTTTAATTGAGCATTTTTTACAAAGTTTGGATCAAGTCTACTTCTTTCCATTAATTCAAAATTAACACCTGCTAAGTTTATATAAGATGGTATTATATATAGATTCTGAAACTTAGTTTTAATAATAACATCTTTAAGTTCACACCTATCTGTTAATAATTCATAAATACTATTTTCAAAATTAGACTTATGAATTCCAAGTCCTGTAGATGAATTACCTTGTGGATCAAGATCTACTAATAATACTTTTTTCTTCAAATATCCTAGTGAAGCTGCTAGATTTATACTAGTAGTAGTTTTACCTACTCCTCCTTTTTGATTAACTAATGCAATTACTTTTCCCATTTACATCACCATTTCTATTTATGCTATATATATAATAACATATTTTTTTAATTTTTACGAGTGCTATCTTTAATTTTTTTACATTCTTTTATAAAATCTATAAATGCTAGTCTGTTATATTTAATTGTTGGCTTATAATTATTGACTTCATCACCAAATGGACCAAGTGGATTTCCTCCCATATAAGATAATTCAATTAACAAAACAGCAGGATACATAATTCTCAAATACTCATCATTTGAATTAACATCTTTATTATTTTCTAGTTTATATCCATCTTTTATCAAACCATTTTGACATTTATATTTTGTTTTCAAAGAATATTTTTTAGCAAGTTCATAATTTATTTTTTTATATTCTTCATAATGTTCACACTTTATATTTGGTTCATAATATATAGAACCACCTGTACTATGATAAATCATCGTTCCAGCATATTTATTTTCATTGTAAAGTTTACATATCAAATCAAATAGAAACCTATTTTCTACACTTTCTACTTTATTTTTATATATTCCAAGTGGACCAGGAGTATTAAATCTAATATTGTTATACCTTAAATTATCACTACCATAAGTAATATTATTGAAAGATAACTCCATTAATGGATGTTCTCTATTTAAATCTATGCCACTTCCATTGCTCCGCCATATAACCATACTTCCATCTGGAAACGAATATTTATCATAAATACTTTTTACTTTATTTTTTAATACTTCATAAGTAATACAATTATAATTAATATCACTAAACATTAATTGATGTTTTTTTACACTTTTATTATGTGTACAATCATATTTATAATTTAAATAATATTCATAACTAAACTTTTCTATATCTTTAGAATTATTACCATCTATTTTACTTAAAACAGTAGAAGTTGAAATAATATATCCCTCAGGGTTAAGAACCGGAATAAAATGAATCGTAAAATCATTCTTATTAATTAAATTGATATGTTTCATAATATCTAAAACTAAATTTACAGAAATAATTTCACTTCCGTGAGTACCACCAACAAGTACAATATGATTATTTCCATTTCCATATGTGTAATATGGTATTTCAATTAAAGAATCAGTTACTATAACTTCACCCTTTTTAAAGCCATCTTTTAAGGTAACTTTTTTTATTTCTTCTAATAACTCATCATAATTATATATTTTCATTTTTTCCAACAATACCTTCGTGTAAAACCTCTTCGATATTACTTACATTTGTTTCTTCAATTCTATCAACTCTACATCTTTCTGATACAATTATTGATTGCATTTTTAAAGCAGCATCTTCTAAAACATCATTTACGATAACATAATTATATTTTGATATTTCATTTATTTCCTTATATGCCATTCTAAATCTATCAATAATCTTTTCATAATTTTCTGTTCCTCTTTTAATAAGTCTATTTCTTAATTCTTCCATACTAGGTGGTAATATAAAAATAAATATAGCATTAGGATATAACTTTTTAACCTTTAATGCTCCTTGTACTTCAATTACTAAAACAACATCCTTGCCTTCATTCAATTTCTCTTTAATCTTATAAAGTGGTGTTCCATAATAAGAATTATTATATGTAGCATATTCTAAAAAGTCATTATTTTTAATTTTTTCTTCAAATTCATCCTTTGTTAAATAGAAATAATTTACACCCTCTACTTCACCTTTTCTAATGTCTCTAGAAGTACAAGATACTGAAATCCACAAATTAGGATTATAAGATGCAACAAGATTACAAACACTATCTTTACCAGCACCAGATGGTCCAGAAACAACAATTAATAATCCCTGTTTTTTTAATTTTATCATATTGTTCTCCTTTTAAATATTGTATCAAATTATTCTATAAAAATAAACATTAAACAAATTTATATAATAATTTTAAAAATATAATTTTTATGTTTAAACCAAAAAAACTTATGAAAATGCAATACTTTTTACGTTCAAATCATAAAAACTTACAAAGATTGACATTTTTTCAAAAAAAGAATGCTATTTATTAGCATCCTTTAATTCCTTGATAATATCTTCCTTCTTAGTAGAATTAAGTGAAATATTATTATCTTCTGCATATTTTTTTAACTCAGCAATAGTCATATCTTCAAAAGATACATCATCACTAGGTAAAGAACCATTCTTAACTAAACTATCAATTTCCTCTTTTGTTAAAGTTTCTTTTTCAATCAATGTCTTAGCAATTAACTCAAGTAAATCCATATTTTCTTTAATAATATTCTCTGTAACCTTATATTGATCATTAATAATCTTTCTCATTTCTTCATCGATTTGGAAAGCAATTTGACCACTAAAGTTGCGACTCTTATTATAATCTCTACCTAAGAAAACACTACTCTCACTTTGTTGTTCGAATTGAACAGGACCTAAACTACTCATACCATATTCAGTAACCATAGCACGCGCTATTTTAGTTGCCTTTTCAAAATCATTATGAGCACCAGTAGTCATTTCACCAAACTTAAGAACCTCAGCAACACGACCACCAAGTAAACCACTAATAGTTTCTAACAATTCCTTTTTAGTAGATAAATATGTTTCTTCTTTAGGAAGCATCAAATTATACCCACCAGCTTGACCTCTCGGAATTATCGTAATCTTTTGAACATCATGTGCACCATCTAACTTAATACCAACAACAGCATGTCCAGCCTCGTGATAAGCAACAACCTCTTTTTCGTGTTCAGTATACTTATGAGTAACCTTAGCAGGACCCATTAAAACTCTATCCTGAGCCTCGTCAATTTCAGCCATTGAAATCTTATCTTTGTTTCTTCTAACAGCAAGTAAAGCAGCCTCATTAAGTAAATTCTCAAGATCAGCACCACTAAATCCAGCAGTTCTCTTAGCAAGATTACTTAAATTAACACCTCTAGTAAAATACTTACCCTTAGCGTGTACGGCAAGAATCTCTTCACGGCCCTTAACATCAGGTAAATTAACAGTTATCTGTCTATCAAATCTACCAGGTCTTAATAAAGCTGGATCAAGAACATCAGGCCTATTTGTTGCCGCAAGAATAATAATTCCTTCATTAGCACCAAATCCATCCATTTCTGTTAATAACTGATTTAAAGTTTGTTCTCTTTCATCGTGGCCACCACCAAGACCAGCGCCTCTTTGACGACCAACAGCATCAATTTCATCAATAAAGATTAAGCAAGGAGCATTATGTTTTGCTTGTCTAAACATATCACGAACACGTGAAGCACCAATACCAACGAATAATTCAACGAAATCTGAACCACTTATAAAATAAAATGGAACATTTGCTTCCCCAGCAACAGCACGAGCAAGTAAAGTCTTACCAGTACCAGGAGGACCAACAAGTAAAACACCCTTAGGTATTCTAGCACCCATCTTTTGGAACTTTTTTGGTTCTTTTAAGAAATCAATTAACTCTTGAACTTCTTCTTTTTCCTCATCTAATCCCGCAACATCTTTAAATGTAACTGTCTTATTACCATCATCCAAACGAGCTCTACTACGACCAAAATCCATTGATTTATTCGCACTACCCATTTGTTTAGATAAGAAAACAAATATTACAACACCAAATACTAGAAATGGCAAAATATTTAAAACAAAATACAAAAGTGTACTTGAACCAGGATCTCTTGAAGCCTTTATTGTAAAATTATACTCATTTGCTAAATCATACATTTTTCCAATAACAACATCAGAATTAGCGATCGTAAAAGTAAACTTTTCTTTTTCTCCATAACCATTAAGTTTACCAGTAATTGTATATAAACCAGCAGAACTATTTGAAGTTATATCTATATACTTAATTTGTTCTTCCTTCTTTTCACTTTGAACATATGTTAAAAATTGTTCATAACTAATATCGTGAATCTTATATCCCGTACCAGTCATATACAAAAGTACAAACATAACTACAAGAAAGAACGCTAAATAAGGTATTAATCCTTTTTTAATATTATTTTTCATACTATTCCTCCATACAATATAAAAGTATTATATCATATTTTTCATCTTTTGTTTTACAAAATTTCGATTTTTTTAAACCAGGTAACCATAATATATTACCCAAGCTATCAGTTACAACCGGAAAACTAGATCGATTACTTATCTTACTATCAATAAAAATAGAACTAACTTTCTTATTATAACCATTTTTTACATCCATTCTATCACCAGTTCTATAATTTCTTACATAAATTGGCAATTTAATTTCCTTCAAACTTAATTTACAAACATAGTTAGAATTATCATTTGTTTCATCAATTCTCTTAATAACATAGCCATTATCTAATTTAACATAATCATTTATTATATAATTATAAGAAGATTCTTCTTTATATAATTCAAGTCTATCATATTTTCTTTCTAAAATAAAACCCGGTAAATTAATTAAACAATTCTTTTTATCAGAAGAAATAATCTTTTTAACAAGTTCTATGTGTTTACTTGTTATTTGATCACTAAATAAGCTCAAATACTTATAAATAATATTATCAACAATTAAATCATCTTCCTTTAAAAGTAATGGAATATTTAAATAATCACTAACAATATTATTATAAATATTATTAACATATTTATTAACAAAATCATCATATTTATTTAAAAGAAGTGAATACTGTAAGAACTTTAAATGAGCATCTTTATTTATTTCCTTATATATAGGAAGAACTTTATGCCTAAACTTATTTCTCAAATAAATCGTATTATTATTACTACTATCAATAGCATATGGAATCTTATTATTATTACAATATTCCATAATAGAATCTTTAGTATACCAAATTAAAGGTCTTAAAATAGTATAATTAGATCTTTTAGAAATATATTTAAACCCAGCATATCCCTCTAAATTAGATCCACGAACTAATCTATATAGAATAGTTTCCATTAAATCATCACCATGATGCGCAGTTAAAAGATACTTATAACCATATTTTTTAAGAACTCCTTCAAAAAACTCATATCTTTTACTTCTTGCTTCAGCTTCAAAATTAGATCCCGTATAATTATTAATTGTTAAAAGTTCAAACGGAACATTATTATTTAAACAATAATTTCTAACCATTTCTTCTTCCATATCACTTTCAACTCTAACCTTATGATTAACATGAGCACATACAATGTTAATATTTTTAAAAGATCTAATCTTAAGTAAAATATCAAAAAGAGCCATTGAATCTGGCCCTCCAGAACAAGCAATAACAACATCACCATCAAGATTATTTTTCAAAAAGTTTAAAGTTTTATCCATATTTCACCACTTTATTTCTTCCGAACCATTTTTCTTTAAAATTGCATTAACTTTTGAAAAAGGTTTACTTCCAAAGAATCCTCTATAACAAGATAAAGGAGATGGATGTACGCTTTCTATTATATAGTTTTTTTGAGTATTAATCAATACTTTTTTGCTCCTAGCAAAACTACCCCATAAAACAAATATAACATTTCCTCTACTAGATAATTTTTCAATAACAACATCCGTAAATTTTTCCCAATTCAAATAAGAATGCGACAAAGGTTTATCCTTCTCAACTGTTAAAATTGAATTCAAAAGCAAAACACCCTGATAAGCCCAATCAGTTAAATCAGTCTTTGTTCTCTTAATTCCTGTATCATCATATAATTCTTTAAAAATATTTGCAAGCGAAGGAGGCATCGGAACACCTTCTCTAACCGAAAAAGATAAACCATGTGCTTCGCCAGTACCATGATAAGGATCTTGTCCTAAAATAACTACTTTAACATTACTAAAAGGCGTACATCTAAACGCATTAAAAATATTTTGTTCTAAAGGAAAAATAGTTTTAGAATTATATTCTTTTCTAACACTATCTATCATATCAATAAACCATTTTTCACTTACAACATCACTTAAAACACTATCCCAATCATTTCCAAACATTACCTATCACCATACTTCTTATATTCATCATAAACATCATCTCTTAACTTAACCATAGCATATATATTGATAATCGCTAGAAAAGCAATAAATAAATCAACTAAACTCCATAAAATATTACTTGAAGCAATTGAACCAACAAAAACTATAATAATAGTACCAAGTTTAATAATAACATTACTTTCATTTTTAAATATGTGTTTAAAACAACATTCACCATAATAATAACCTGTTAAAATAGTTGAAAAACTAAACATAAATACACATAAAAATAAAGATATTGTACCAAATGAACCAAAATGATAACTAAAAGCATTTTGCGCGAATTCAATACCATTAGCATCCGCTATCGGTGTAAGATTTGGTCCAAGTAAAACAATTAAAGCAGTTGATGTACAAATAACTAAAGTAGTAATATAAATACCAAGCATTTGCACATAACCTTGCACAGCCGAATATTTTGTTGAACTCACACTAGAAGCAATTGCTCCCGTTCCAATACCAGCTTCACTAGAAAAAATGCTTCTCTTAACACCAACTAAAATAACGCCACCAATTAAAGTGCCAAGTCCTGCTTTTAAACTAAAAGCATTTTTAAATATTCCTTCAAAGACACTTGGAACATCACTTATATTTTTAAAAATAACAAAAAAAGCTAAAAATAAATAGAAAATTCCCATAGCAGGTACAAGCTTATTAGTAATCTTTGTAATTCTATCAATACCACCATAAATTATTAAAGCTATCATTATAGCAAGAATAATACCACTTATATAAGGTAAATAATTAACCTTTGATAATGCTTCGAAACTATTTAATGATTTAGTAATAGTATTAGATTGAATTGCAATAAAGAAACAAACATAAGCAATTATAATTGTCAAAGAATATAAAATACCAAGCCATTTCTTTTTAAGCCCTTTTTCAATATAATAAGAAGGACCACCTATATAATTATTACCAGACTTTTTATGATATTTAGAAGCTAAAACCGTTTCACAAAAGGTTAAAATTGAACCAATAAAAGCCATTATCCATAACCAAAATATAGTACCACTACCACCTATATATATAGCAAGCGCTACGCCACTAATACTACCAACACCAATTCTACCAGCAAGTGATAGCATCAAGGCACCTAAAGGTGAAACTTGTGAATCAGAATTATTTTTCAAAATATCTTTGAACATTTCTTTAAAATTAAACTGAGCACCTTTTAATTTAAAAGTAAAATACAAAGAAGATAAAATCATTATAATAACAACAAACGTCCACAAATAATTATTTATAGTATCAATCATATTTATAATCCATTCGCTATCTTAACAAACATTTCCAAACTTAAAGCTTCCGCTCTAACTTGTAAAGATAAACCACTTTCCATTAATATTTTTTCTATTTTGTCTAAATCATAATCTCTTAAATTATTCTTTAAAGTCTTTCGTTTAAACTTAAAACTATCTCTTACTAACTTAAAAAATACTTTTTCATTTTTAACATATAGTTTATTTTCTTTTTTCTTTAGTTCAATTACAACACTATCAACATTAGGAACTGGAACAAATACATTCCTTGGAACATTAACTAATTTTTTTATATCATAATAATAATTTAAAAATACCGTAAGTGAATTATATTCATGACTATTAACACTAGCACTAAACCTTAAAGCAACCTCTTTTTGAACCATTATAACAAGTTTACTAACATCTATATTATCATCAATAAACTTCATTATAATAGGAGTTGTAATATAATAAGGTAAATTAGAAACCATTATTTTTTTAGAAAAATCATATCTTTTTAAAACATTATTTACATCACTCTTTAAAAAATCACCATATATTACTTCTACATTATTATATTCATTTAATTTAGAAGAAAGAATATCTTTTAATGATTCATCTATTTCAAAAGAAATAACTCGTCCTGCCTTTAAAGCAAGTGGAACTGTTAAAGCACCAGCTCCTGGACCTACTTCAATAACTAAAGTATCTTTATCAACATCAGCTTTATAAATTATACTATCAATAATCCTTTTATCCTTCAAAAAATTTTGCCCATATTTTTTTTTAAAATTAAAATCCACTACCATCCCCACCTTAAAACTGTAAAATTTGTATTTCGATTAGTTACAACATTTGTAACACTTTCACTTGTAAATGCTAAATCAATTAAAACACTTCCATAATTTCTCCAAGCATTTCTCATAGCAATCCCTGTATCTAGACAAACACCATATATATCAAGATCGTTATTAACAATATGAATTATTGTTCCACAAGGAAAAAGTGTCGGATCACTTGCAAGTATTCTTACCTTTCCATATTCTTTATCATAAAAGTAAGTACTTTCAATATCATTTGTTAAATAATGATATTTACCATCACTATCAGGACAATATAAAAGTCCTGTACAACCAACACAATCAGGACCATAACCTGTAAGCATACCTGCATACTCAGCTTTAGGGCCAGTTCCAATTGTAACTTCTTCCGTAACACTTTCAAATACTGTAACTTCACCAGTTGTTAAATTAGTAACAATTTTACCATCTTTTCCTTCTTTATTAACTTTTTTAACATCCATAGGAATTGATTTATCATAAGTTGTAACAACATCATACTTAATTATTTCTGTTTTTATTATATCTCTCTTATTATATTTATTCATACCATATATTAAAGCACAAGAAAGAAAAATAAAACCTATATCTATAAATCTTTTTTTCACTTTATTTCTCCTTTATATTAAATAAATATCTAGCATTACTATTAGTAATTTCCAATGTATCATCATATGAAACTTCTTTAATTAAAGCAAGTTTCTTTAAAACTTCTTCTACATTATTTGGAATATTCTTATTACCCCTAAAAGGACTTAAATAAGGACTATCAGTTTCAATAACAATTCTATCTAGTGGAATTTTTTTTATAGTTTGAACTAAATTAGTGCTGTTTTTAAAAGTTAAAACACCGCCAACACCAAAATATGTATCTAACTTTATAAGTTCTCTTGCACTTTCTATACTACCACTATAACAATGCAAAACCTTTTTTAAATCTTTATAATTTTTAAGTATATTAATAGTATCATTAATAGCATCCCTACTATGAATAATAACAGGTAAATTATACTTTCTAGCAATATCTAATTGTTTAATAAAAAGATCAATTTGTTTATCTCTATCTTCTTTGCCATAATGATAATCTAAACCAATTTCACCAATACCTACTACTTTAGGATTATTTAAATTATCAACAATAAAATCAATATCACTTTCTTTATAATTTAAAACATCTTCCGGATGAATTCCTAAAGTTATATAAATATTATCATATTTTAATTCAAGTATTTCTTTATTACTATTATTATCAGTACCACTAACTATAATATTTCCCTTAAAAGAAGAAGCAATTTTATTTATTTCTTCATCTGTATAATATTCTTTGAATAAATGAGCGTGAGTATCAAACATATACTTCATCCTCCCAAATAACATTGTATCAAATATTATAAAAAAAGTCCATTAAAAAAGAGCCGATTAGGCTCTTAACAAACGTTAAAGTTTCTTATAACTATGTATTTGCCCGTTACAGCATTAATACATAGACTAAATATCAATCCCACAGTTCTAAAATCGCAAACTAAGGATAATAAAAACAAAACTACTAAACAGCCATATACATACAACATTAATTTAGCATTTTTGTACATACCTTAATCACTCACCTACTTAAGTTTATCATAAATAAGTATAGTAAGCAATACAATATATACACCATTTTACGACATTTTACACTATAAGAGAGTACTTCCAATACCACCATTTCTAGAACTATTACTTTTATCATCATCAGTAAGTAAATAATTCATAAAAACACCCTGACATAATCTCATACCTTTTTTAATTTCAAAATCACTATCACCAATATTTTCAATAACAAAAATAATATTACCTTCATTATCACAATTATTGTAATAATCAGCATCAATAACACCAACACTATTTTTTAAAATCAAATTATATTTAATCGCTAAACTACTTCTAATAAACAAATATAAAACATCATTATTTTCCATATTAGCCTTAACACCAGAAATAATCTTTTTGCTCTCTCCTCTTTTTATAGTGCAATCATCAACAGCATAAAAATCATAACCAGCACTTTTTCCAGTACTTCTTGAAGGCAAATTAAAATCATACAATTCCATATCATAGTACTTTTTAAACTCTTCTAAACTAACTTTTTCAAAACATCTCATAACATTCACTCCTCTAAATATTTCGAAATAAACCTTGATATAAACTTACAAAGTTCGAAATCAGAAGGTGTAATTGTATCATCAAATATAACAACAATACCACATACATCACTATTACTTACAATTGAAGAATAGCAATAATGACTTGATAGAACATTAGAACAAATACATATTTCTTTATTTCCTATTTTACTATTTCTTGAAAACATTAAAGTATCTAAATCATCACTAACTTCTTTATCAATCAAATATTTTGAACCAGCAACAATTCTACTGGTATCTGTAATAATAAAACTTTTCTTTGTATAACCCAAAACAGAATTAGCAAGCATATCAAATAAATCCTTTTTATCATCAAAAATATTATATTTACTCAAAACAATATCTTTATCATTCATAAAAATTTCCAAATTATCTCCTGCTTTTATTTTTAAAACTTTTCTTATCTCTTTAGGTAAAACAATTCTACCAAGTTCATCTATTCTTCTAACAACACCTGTCGATTTCATTAAATGCCTCACTTTCTAAATATATTGTGAAACATTTATTTTATTTTATACTTTTTTTAACAAGATTTACCAAATCAATTAAATAATAAATATAATGCTTATCTAATTTAACAGTATCAAGCGTAATAATAAGAGCATTATCCTTCATACTAAATCTAAACATACGCGATAATTTATTAACTTCCATAAATAATTCTTTTCCATCAATTTTATCAGTAATACTCTTATCAAATATAACATCAACACTATTTTTATTAACTTTAATTCGATTAACAATATCATCAGCCATCTTTTCAAATAACTCACTATACATATAGATAATTACATCATCATCAAGTTTACCAAATCTATCAGTTAATTCTTTTTTAACATTTTCCAAACTATCAATTGAATCAATTGAATTAATCTTCTTATGAATAAGTAATTTTAAATCAGGTTCAATTGCTAGATCATCACCAATACTAGAAGGGGCATCAACAAGAGGCATTTCTTTAACCTCAGGCTTTTCTTTACCATTTAATCTATCAATTTCTTCATTAAGCATTTTCATAAATAATTCAATACCAACATCATCAACAAATCCCGCTTGTTCACTACCCAAAATAGATCCAGCGCCTCTTAAAGATAAATCTCGCATCGCGATCGAAAAACCACTACCAAGTTCTGTAAACTCTTTAATAGCCTTTAATCTCTTAACAGCTGTTTCACTAAGATTTTTTTCTGGTTTATACATCAAATAACAATAAGCAACCTTATTACTTCTACCAACACGCCCTCTAATTTGATATAACTGCGATAAACCAAACCTATCAGAATCCATAATTATTAAAGTATTAACATTTGGTATATCAATACCTGTTTCAATTATTGTTGTACAAATCAAACAATCATATTCTTTATTTATAAACTTTTGCATAACATCTTCAAGTTCAATTTTTGACATTTGACCATGTGCAAAAACAATCTTTAAATCAGGTATCATCTTTTTAATTTCATTCATTTTTTCTTCTATACTATCTACATAGTTATACAAAATGAATATTTGACCACCCCTAGATAATTCCTTATATATAGCATCCTTAATAATTGCTTTATTTTCTTTTAAAACATATGTTTGCACAGGATATCTATTAACAGGTGGCGTTTCTATCAATGACAAACTTCTAAGTCCTGTCATTGACATTTGAAGCGTTCGTGGAATCGGTGTTGCTGATAATGTTAAAACATCAATATTATTTTTATATGATTTAATCTTTTCTTTATGTCTTACACCAAATCTTTGTTCCTCATCTATAACTAACAATCCCAAATCTTTAAAAACAATATCATCAGACAAAATGCGATGTGTTCCAATAACAATATCAATTTCACCTTTTCTTATTTTTTCAATATTAGCATTCATTATATTCTTTGAAACAAATCTATTAATTAAACAAATTTTAACATCAAAGTTTTTAAATCTTTCAACAGCATTCTTATAATGTTGACTCGATAAAATAGTTGTTGGACATAAAAGCGCAACCTGCTTAGAGGAACAAACTGCTTTAAACATTGCTCTAAAAGCAACTTCTGTTTTACCATAACCAACATCACCACAAAGCAATCTATCCATTGGATGTTTATTCTCCATATCAGCAGATATTTCTTTTTCTACCTTTTCCTGATCACTTGTTTCTGTATAAGCAAAATCATTATCAAATTCTTCCTGTAATTCTTTATTATCCAAAAAACTAAAACCAACAGAATTTTCTCTTTTAGCATACAATTCCAAAAGTTCTTTTGTCATCTCTTCAATATGTTTACGCGCCTTAGCTTTTGCTTTATTCCACTCATTTGAACCAAGTTTGTTAATTTTAGGCTTAATACCATCACCAGATGAATACTTTGTAATAAATTCCATTTTAGAAGCAGGAACATATAATTTATCATCATCTTGATAATTAATTTGAATATAATCTTTCTTTATACCATTTTTTAAAATAGTTTTTATACCCATATATGTACCAACACCATAAGATGAATGAACAACATAATCACCAACATTTAACTTATCAATATCTTTTATTTTAGATCCCATCTTAAAATTAGTCTTATATTGATAACCATTTTTAATATTAAATATTTCCGATTCTGATATAACAACATATTCCTTATATATAAACCCACTTTTTATAGAACCATTAATAAAATTAATTTTACCATTTTGTAAATGTTCTTCATCAGTTAAAATTGAACATTCGTTTTCTAAATCATCCATTAATTTATTAATTTTCGAAACTGAATTAATATAAACAATTACCAATTTATTTTGTTTAAGATATTCATTTAATCTTTTATTTATATCATCAAGACCATTAAAAGGAACAACATTAGAAGATGCATATTTAGTTCCACATGGTGAATTAATATCAAGAACTTTATCTAATTTATAAGAATCAAGATCATTCATATATTTAAAAGAAGCAGAAATATCATTAGAAATACTATATTCCATCATTTCATTAACTAAATTATAGTATGAAGTATTAAATCTATCATAATCATCAAAAACAACATTTTTTTCTTTTAAATAATCAACAATACCAACAACTGAAGTATAGTCTTTTAAGTTTTTTTGAAGTCTATACTCAAAAGGAGCTTGTTTTTCTGATAAAAACTCCGTATACGAAAAAATCAAAATCTCTTTTACATTTTCAGCTGACATTTGCGAATCAACATTAAAATACCTAATAGAATCAACAGTATCGCCCCAAAACTCAATACGAATTGGTCTATCATAATTAATCGGAAAAATATCAACAACAAAACCTCTTACAGCAATTTCACCAGTTTTATTAACAACACTCTCTCTTGTATAACCTAAATCATATAGTTTATTAACAAGTTTGTGAATATCTATATTATCACCTAATTTAATAGTAACTTTCGATTTTTTATAAAGTTCCATTTTCGGAAGATATCTTAAATAGCCCATCATATTTGTTACAACAATTCGATTATTATCTTTAACAAGTTCATTTAATGTTTCTAATCTTGTAACCTTAAGTTCTGGACTAACAGCGATAGCTTCACTTGTCAAAAAATCATCCATTGGAAAAAGAAGGCATTCATTATGTTTTGAAATACCTTGCATATAATTGTTTGCTTCATATAAAGTATCAGTTACAACTAAAACAGATCCAAACTTCTTATAAAGAGAAACTATATAATTAACTTTTAATTCATCATTAAGTCCACATATTTTAGATGGAAACCTTTTTATATCAAATAACTTTAACATACAATCATCCTTTTTTATTATATTTATTCATTAAATTATCAAATGTCATAACAAAATAATCATCCAATATATCATTTGTTTCATTTAAAACAACATTTAATTTACACCTTTCATCATTATTAAACTTACCCAAAACAAAAGAAACCATATCAACGTTATTTTTCGATAATCCGACTTTTAACCTTTTAAAATCTTCTGTTTTCAAATTCTCAATAATATTTTTTATACCATTATGACCAGCAGAAGAACCATTTTTTTTAAGCTTTACAGAACCAAGTGCTATATCTTTGTCATCATATATAACTAACAAATCATTTACATCAATTTTATAATAATTCATAAAAGCTCTAATTACGGTACCAGATAAATTCATAAAACTTAAAGGTTTTAAAACCAAGACATCTTCATTATTATATTTAATAATTGAATATAAACCATTTAATTTATTTTTATCAAAAGTAAAATTATGTTTATTCATCCAATTATCTAAAACCATAAAACCAACATTATGTCTAGTATTCTCATATTCTTTACCTGGATTACCAAGTCCAACAATCATCTTCATTTATTATCACCTATTCCATGAAACAATCTATAAACATCATCTTTTTTTATACCATACTTATGCGCAACAATCTTAATAGCATCATTGCTCTTATAACTATTTTTAACTAATTCATTAACTTCACTCAAATAATCAGAGGAAGTATATTCATAAGTATTACCACTTACAACTATAACAAATTGACCCTTTAAAACAATTGAAGGAATAATTGAGCTAATACTTCCACGATAAACTTCTTCATACTTTTTTGAAATTTCTCTTGAAACCGAAATATAACGATCACCAAATACAGTTTTTAAATCTTCTAACATTTCTATTAATCTATGCGGAGCCTCATAAAAAATCAAAGTATGTTTAATACCTTTTAACTCATTAAGTTCATCTATTCTTTTACTATGTTTAGCATTCAAAAAACCATAAAATGAAAAAGGTAAAGGTGGAATACCCGATGCAATTAAAGCTGGAAGTAAAGCATTCGCACCAGGAAGTGCAACTACATTAAAGCCATTATTTGCAGCTTCTCTAACAATAATATAACCAGGATCGCTAATAATTGGACATCCTTGATCACTTACAATACCAACATCCATACCATTATTCAAATATTCCATTACTTTATCAATATTTTTTTTCTCACTCTGTTCATTATTTGATATCATCTTTTTAGAAATGTTAAAATGCGAAAGAAGAATACCTGTTTCTCTAGTATCCTCACAAAACAAAACATCAACATTTTTTAAAGTATCTAATGCCCTATAAGTAATATCATCAAAATTACCAATAGGAACAGGAATTAAATATAAAGTAGCCATAATTATCTCCCTTATTCAAAATATTTTTTAATTTCTTCAGTATAATTACCATTTTCATACACATACAAAGGATCCATTACCTTTAAACCAGGTTTTCCATTTTTCGCGCCTTCAACTAATAAAATATTAGCATTTTTTCCTTTATACGGATAAACAAACCTAATTTTTTTAGGTTCAATATTATTTGATCGCATAAACATAAGTATATCCATTAAATTTTCAGGTCTATGAACAATTGATAAAAGACCATTATTTTTTAGGATTTTTTTAGATATAACTATTACATCTTTATAATCTAAAGAAAGTGAATGTCGTGCGATTTTTTTCATCTCATTTATATTATGGATATTACCCATAAAATAAGGAGGATTTGATACAACAACATCGTATGTATCACTTTCTAAAGTTTTATAAAAATCTTTAATGTCATCATTAAAAATTGAAATATTATCCATTTTATTTAGTTTTATACTCTCTAAAGAATTCAAATAACCTTCCCTTTGAATTTCTACACCATCAATATGGGCATCTGTTTTTAAAGAAAGTAAAATTGGAATAATTCCATTACCAGAACCAATATCCATTATTTTTTTTGTACTTTTATTTAAGGTAACAAAATTAGCAAGTAAAACAGAATCTAAAGAAAACTTAAAACCTTCACTATCTTGAACAATTTTTATGCCATCAAACCCCAAAACATTATTGATTACTTTCATTTATTTTAACCTCAATAACATTTGAATTAACATCAACTTTAATTGTTCTAGATAAAACATCTACACTAACAACCTTACCAATACCTTTTCCCGTATCATAATTTTTGCCTACACAAGGTAATCCTTTTCTTTTATTAGTATAAACATCATCTTCATATTTTAAACAGCACAATAATCTTCCACAAACACCATTAATTTTACTTGGATTTAAAGCAATATTTTGGTTCTTAGCCATATTAATAGAAACTGAATCAAATTCCTTTAGGAAACGTGCGCAACAAAGTTGTCCACCACAAATACCAATTCCTCCTACTAATCCAGCCTTATCACGAACTCCAATTTGTCTTAATTCAATACGAGTTTTATAAATTGCTGCAAGTTCACGAGCAAGTTCACGAAAATCAACCCTTGAATCAGCAACAAAGAAAAACAATAATTGATCACGTTCTAAGGTATAAAGAGCATTTATAATGTGCATATCAAGCTTATGTTTTATAGCAAGTTTTTTACTCTTTTCAAGTGCAAGTAAAGCATCACTTATATTTTTTTCATTGTTTTTTATATCATTTTCATTTGCAATTCTAGATATAGAATTAATAGGATAATTTATTTTACTAGGATCAATATCAATAGCATTCGTAACAACACTACCTAATTGATTACCATATTCAGTTGCGCAAACAACACTACTACCCTTACTACATTCTAATCCTTCAAATGAATAATAAATTATTCTATTTGAAAACGAAAAACGAACACCAATTACTTCCATCTTTAACATCTCCCTTCAAAAAGCAAAATAAGCCTTTCTATTAATAAATTACCATTAATATTATATTTCAATTTATTTTTCATCAAAACAGAACTTCTAATCTTTGAACTAATACTGGAAGTGGTATTATTATCCTTAACATATTCAACCAAAGGACTTATATTAAAAGTATTTGGTTCAAAACCAGAATATATTCTTATTATATCATAATAAAAGAAAATTAAAATATCTAAAAATAAATCAATATCATTCTTTACCATTTTACCAAAGAAAACATTTGTTTGCGTTAAAGCATTCATTCCTGTTTTTTCATAGCAATCAACAAAACTCAAAACCTTTTCCATAATAGATTTAACATAATCATATGATGATTCATCTAAAGGTCTAGCACTATTAGAAGCATAATAGATAATATTTAAAACATCATCATTATTTCTATCAAGATTATTAGATTTTAATCTTAATACCTGACATCTTGATAAAATTGTTTTTAATAGAGCAAATCTATTTTCAGTAATTAAAATAGCAAAAATATTATTTTCTGGTTCTTCTATAAACTTAAGAAGCGAATTAGCGCTAATATCATTCATCTTATCCGCACCATACATAATATAAACTTTTCTTTTAGAAATAACTGATTTTGTAAAAAAATTCTTTTGAAGTTCATCTATTTGATTCTTTTTAATAGTACCATTATCAGGTTTAATTATATATATATCCCCGTTATTATTAATATCTATATTATCCTCATCTAAAAGTTTAGAAACAAAATAATTCAAAAAAAGTTCTAAATTATTATAATTTTTAACTTCAACTATATAAGCATGCGAAAAAGAATTATTTTCATAATTTTTTTCAATAAAATCAACCGCTTTTTCTTGTTCACTTTTTAAAACATCAAACATATAAAACTCCTTAAATTAAGCAATAAAGAAAATGAATATCAAAGAAAGTAATCCTGGAATATCAAATAAAAGAAGCATTCCAAGAGTATAATAATTAATTGGTATAGTCATATTATAAGAAACCGCAAATACATTATATGCATATAAAAGTAAGAAACTTAAAACTAATCTTTGTATAATTTTAAATATTTTTTTTATTAACATTTTGTCCACCCATTAATATATATGAGCAAAAAACAAATTATTTACTATTAATTTGTTTTCTATCATTAAGTGCAGTTTCCAAAGTAAGCAAGTCTAAATAGTCCATATCAGCACCAAGTGGTACACCATGAGCAAGTTTAGATATCTTAACATTTTTTGATTCTAACAACTTAGAAATATAAAGAGAAGTAACTTCACCATCAATATTAGGTTCAAGTGCAAGTATAATTTCTTTAATATTCCCATCATCTAACCTTTTAAGTAACTTTTCTATATTTATATTATTATAATTACCATTACTAATAAGACCATCTAGAACATGATATTTTCCATTAAATGAGCCTGTTTTTTCAAACAAAATGACATTTTTAGGTTTTTCAACAACACAAATAACACTTTCATCGCGATCTTTATCTTGGCAAATATCGCAAATATCATTAGTAGAAAAATTATTACAAATTGAGCATCTTTTTATATCAGTTTTTCCGTGTATCAAAGCATCAGCAAATGTATTTATAAAGTCTTCATCACAATCAATAGCCCATAAAGCCATTCTTTCAGCACTCTTTTCACCTACACCAGGAATTTTTTTAAAACACTCAATTAAATCTTGAATAGGTTTTGAATAATTAATGTAATTCATTAAAATAATCCACTCATACCATTAGTATATTTACCCATTTTTTCTTCTGTCTTTTTATCGATTTTTTCAATTAAATCATTAAAAGCAATCAATAACATATCTTGAAGCATTTCTTTATCTTCCATTGCTTCATCTTTTATTTCAACACTTTCAATTTTTCTGTTACCATATGCTTTAACAGTTACTAAAGCAGAAACACCTTCAAATAATGTTTCATCAATGGCTTTCTTTTCTTTCATCATTTCACTTTGTAATTTTTGCGCTTGTCTAAGCATAGCTTGCATATTCATATTTTTTCCTCATTTCTATTCAACAGTTATTAAACTTCCAAAATCTTCTTCTATTTGATTAGTCAAATTATTAGTTTCTAAATTGGTATTTTCTTCTTTTTCAGGAGTGAAGGTAAATACCTTTCTTTTATGATTAAAATCATCTCTAATTTTTTCCCATTCATCAATAGAAGTAGCAATAACTTTATATTTTTTATTATACAATATTTCAAACAATAATTCAATCTTATCTATATTATCATTAAACAAATTGGCATCGTGAACATTATTATAAACAAAAACTAAATAATCACCACCGGCTGCTTTTAATGTACCATCAACAACAAGGCTTGCAACAAAATTATAATTAATATCTAATATATAATTTCTAACTTCAGGTAATTTTTCCCTTACTTCTGTTAGTAATAAACGATTATAACAAGCAAGAGTATTTCCTATACGAATATTCTTTTTTTCTTCCCATTTTTTTGTGTTTTCATCATCTATTTTAACAACAATTTTCTTTTGCGCCCTATTTTGAACATTTGAAATTGAATTTTCTTTAGCATTTTCTTCTTTATTATAATTATAATTTATTTTTTGTTCAACATTTTCATTATTATAATTTATTTTTTGCTCTACTTTTTCTTTTTCAATAGGAACTGTTTTTTCTTTTGAAATTTCAGCAATATTTAAAACGAGTAAATCAAATAATACCTTAGGATTATTACTAATTCTCATATCATATAATGAATTATTCATTAATTTCATAATATCATTAATTTGTTCAACGGTATAAGAAGAAGCAATTTTCTTATAAAAATCAAAATAAATATTATCATTTAAATAATCCGGAACAACTTTAGCAATTAAAATATTTCTAAAGAAAGAAATTAATTCTTCTAATACTTTTGTCATATTTTTGCCGATATCATTATAAGAATCAGATAGTAAAAGAGCATCTTTCAAGTCATTATTCTTAATTTTGCTAATAAAATCATAGAGTTCTTCTGGTTTTAAAGTACCATTTACATCATGAACGTCTTCGTAGGTAACTTCTTTTTCACCACCAACATAAGCGTTTACCTGATCAAGAAGATTAATTGAATCACGCATTCCACCATCTGATAAAATTGCAATTTCTTTTAATATTTCATCTTTTATTTTGATATTTTCTGCATCAGCAATAGCACGCAATCTAGAAACAATATCATCAACAGATATCTTCTTAAAATCAAATCGCTGACAACGAGATAAAATAGTAATCGGTATCTTAAAAGGTTCAGTTGTAGCTAAAATAAAAATAACATGTTTTGGCGGTTCTTCCAAGGTTTTTAATAAAGCATTAAAAGCACTAGTAGTTAGCATATGGACCTCATCAATTATATATATTTTATATTTACCAAAAGATGGAACCAAACCAACTTTATCTCTTAATTCTCTTATTTCATCAACACCATTATTTGATGCAGCATCAATTTCTATAATATCAACACTTTGTTTATTATTATATTGTAAGCAATTTTCGCATTCATTACAAGGTAAATAATCCTGCAAATTCGTACAATTTATAGTTTTTGCCAATATTTTAGCAATACTTGTTTTGCCAGTACCCCTTGGTCCACAAAATAAATAAGCGTGTGAAAGCCTATCATATTTTATAGCATTTTTTAAAGTTTTAACAATTACCTTTTGGCCAACAACTTCATCAAAATTACTTGGTCGATATTTTCTATATAAAGCTTGATACATATTCAACTCTCCAATTCAATAACTAAAATAATTTTATCAAAATTAGAATAAAAAGTCTATCATATTATATTTAAAACAAACAAGTTTTTAAAAAATATTTCCCGGGAAATATTTTAAATTATTTCAATTCATACCTTGATTATCGACAATTATCTTGTTTCCAGCTGGGAAATATTTTTT
>HF993311.1 GCA_000433875.1 Firmicutes bacterium CAG:884 | reverse complement strand
TATGTATGTATTAGGTCAAACATTTTATCAACATTCTTTCTATTATTTATTACTTTATCAACATTTTTGTTGATATCTTACTCTTTAATTTTAGCACACTTTGTACTCTTTTACAACAAAAAACTAGAAAATAAATTCTAGTTTATTATATATGATTACTCTTTTATTATTAAAAACTATTTATTTTAATTTATCACTTTCTGTTAATTCCCTTTTTATCAATTTCAAAGTTTTTTTTGTTAGTTTGCTTATATAACTCTGATCAAAATTAAATAATTGAGCAATTTCTTTTTGTTTTAAAGGAATATTATTATCAAAGCCATACGTTAACTTAATTATTTCCTTTTCTCTTTCAGGTAGTATATTTATAATTTCTCTTACTTTTAAATATAAATCCTCTTTAAATATTTCATCATATGGAGATTCGCATGAATCAATTCTTTCCCTTGTTGGATCATAATATTCATCATAAAAGTATTCATTTTCAAACGATTGCTCAACTTCATATTTTTTATTTTTCCTAATATACATCAATATTTCATTAATAATGCACTCACTTGCATAAGTCGAAAACTTAAATCCTTTTGATATTTTAAAAGAATCCACTGCTTTTACTAAACCTATTAAACTTACTGATAGTAGATCATTTAAATCGTATTTTGTTTTTTCATAATAAACAAATGTAAAATGTTTTGCTAGTTTAATATTGTAGATTATAAGCATTTCACGAGCCTTAGTATTACCATTATAATACTCAATAAAAAGATCTTTTTCTTCAGTTTCTGTTAACGCTCTTGGGAGTTTCATATTTAAAAATGATCCACTATATTCAATATTATCTAAATTAATTATTTCATCAACCATAATATTCCCCCTTAAATTGCTTTATATTATAACACTTTTTAATATTGTGTCAAATAAAAATCCATACTATGATGGATTTGTACTAAATTGCAGATTTAAAGACATATTACCAATTGATGCATTATTTTCACAATCAACATCTTGTCCTTCTACCCACATATATACTCTTATTTTTGTTATTCCAGCTCTTAAATTAAATATTTCCGTATTTGCATCAAAACCATTTTTTGTATAATATTTAACATCTACTTTTTTAAAATAATTTGGATAATTATTTGCTGAGGCTTTATCAGTTGTTATATTCATATTTTTGCTTATTTCTTTTAATACACCATCATAACTTATGGGATTTGATGGATTTGAAATATTTAAACCATATATATCTCTAGCATTTGCGATTCCGTGTTCTGTATGGGTATCATAATTTGGTTCCCATATATATACCTTTGAATTATCATTTGTTTTTAGATTTTGAATTGTATTTAAAGGGGCATTCACAGTTGTTGTTCCTTCTTCTATAAAGGCAAAACGAACAGCATTTTCAATACCTACTGATTTTTCACCTAGATATTTAGCATTTGATGCGGGAGTTAAATAAAGATTTGTATTAGTATTTGTTTTTAAGAATAAATCAAATGTTATAAATATACCATTACTTTCATCACCAAATGATTGTTCCTCATTTGATCTTGTTGCTTCTAGTGTATATTTTCCAGAACTATTATTCATAGCTGTTCCTTTAAACATTTTCATTTTACCATCTTCTAATTCACCAATTGTTGAAACTGGTTCTAAGACAAATGGAATTTGATTTATATTTGTTCCATATTTTTCACTTGCATTTTTTAGATCATCCAATAATATTTTGGATTTCCAGCTTGTTCCATCCACCGATACTTCAATTCCCCCTTGAGCACGAACACTTACATCTAGCAAATCAATTTGAACCATTCTATTAGTTGTAAACCAAGCATAGGTTGATGTTGTTAAAGATAATGATGTTATTAAAAGTAATAGTAATAAATAAAATACTCTTTGTTTTTTTTGCTTTTTTTTATTTTTTCTTTTAGCCATTATTTTCCTCCTTAAACTCTTCTCTTATTTCCATATGCATTTTTATTTCACCACCTAATATATTATCAATACAATCAGGATCATCTCCTTCAAGCCAAATTACAATTGTAAATTTATCTACATCATTTGGTTTAAAGTTTTTTCTTTGTTCTAAAACTGGTATAGAAGCACTAAAGAAGGGAGTTGTATCTTTTTCGGGCAACTGGGTTATTGAATTGATTTTGGCATATACCTTTTTTTCGCCGTTTAAGAAGACCATTACTCTTGCTGCTTCATCTACTTTTTTAATAACATCATCTATTTTTATAGCATACCAATAATTTATTGTTTCAGTTCCTTTATTTTTTATATAAAATGTATATGCTATATAATTCTCACCATTATGAGATCCATCTTGTTCAGTATCAATGTTTTGCGGAATCCAATTTATAGATATATTATCCATAAATTCCATATCTTTGGTTTCTAATTTTATTGTTTCTTCAGGTATTTGACTATTTTCATATATTACGATTTGATTTGCTCTTGCTAAACGGCTATCTAGAGTTATTGTAAATTTTCCTCCTTTATATATAACACTTAATATTATAAAGGCTAAAGTTAAAACAAATAATGATATTGTTAGCATTATTTTAACTTTACTATACTTCTTTTTTCTTCCATATATTTTTTCTGCTTTTACAACAACTTCTTTGGCCATATTTAGATTCCTACCTTTTCTTTATTTTACCATATACTTTTTTTTTAATAAAGTCTACTTTACATTATTGTGTACACTATGTTATAATTTTATAAGATAGGTGAAGGGTTATGAATAGAAAATATTTTATATATACACTTGCTTTTATATCACTTATTTTGTGTTTTTTCTTTATTCAAGAATCATATGCTAAGTATGTTAGTTCTACTAGAGAAAATACAGAAATTACAGTTGCTAGATGGCGTATTTTAGTTAATAACAATGATATTAGAAATAATAGTACAACAGGTGCGAGTATTGTTCCAGTTTTTCCGGGTAACGAACATATTGCTGGTGGTATAATTGCACCGACTAGTGAGGGGTATTTTGATTTGGTGATTGATGCAACTAGTGCGGATGTTTCGTTTAAATATGCTATTAATTTAGCTGTTAGTAGTGATAGTTCTGTTAAGGATTTAGTTGCTTTTAAATATAATATTAATGATGGAGCGGATATTGTTTTAGATAAATCTAATCAAACGATTGAGAATACTGTTTTACATACAGAAAATACTAGTCCAATTAAGATAAGAGTATATGTTGTTTGGGATGATAGTGATAGTGCTTCGATGGATAATAGTGAAGATACCAAAGCAACAATGGATAATATTCCTGCTAAAATGGATGTTAATTTATCATTTATACAAGTAAAATGAGATAGAAAATTCTATCTCATTTTTGGACTGCTGTTATTTTTACGACTAATTTTATACTTGGTGAATTGGGATTAGTATTATGAAAATCATATGCTAATCTTCCCCAATAGGTATCTTTTTCATCATCACCACTATCATATGGCCATTTAACACTTATTGTAATTGTTGATTCTCCGCCACCGGCTGTTACTATTTTATTTGATACATCAAAATTTATTTTGAATGGGTAATTACTGTTTAATTTTGTTAATATTTGTTCATCTGTTAAATCTAAATTTTTTAAATTATCTCCTAAAACTTCTGCTTGTTCAACTTTATAACTAATAACAGCATCGGCTTCACCGTGATTAGCTGCTTTTAGAGTTTTTGAGAAATCTTCCATACCGGGATATAATGAATCAATTATTATTTCAATATATTCTTCAGTATCGCCTGCTCCTACTTCAAAATTAACATGCCAACTTCTTACTTTTGCTGTTATATCACTTGATACTTTTGTTGAATAAATAAACCACGCAAAGGAATTGGACGCAAGGGTAAGTGCTAATAAGAAAATGGTACGAAGGCGATATCTTCTTTTCTTTTTCAAGGTTTATCACCTACTCTTTTTCCTCTTTTTTTTCTTCAACGATATCTATTACTTCCATTACTGAAAGAATTGCGAATGGAACAAATACTACAAAGTAAAAGCCGTATGTATTATTTACTATTTTACTTATAAAACTTAATATAATGCTTTTATATACTACTTTTCCTAATATTTGACTTCCTTCTACTAATGGATCTTCAATATCATTCGCGATTCCTTTTGTTTGAAATATTATTTTTCCGTTTTCTTCGGTTTTTTTAATTACTCTATGGGTTACAATTTTATCTTTGAAATCATCTTTATTTCCAAGATATACAACATCATCGCCTTCTTTTATTTCACTTGCATTTACTTTTTTAGATATTACCATATCACTTATGTTGTATTTGGGTTCCATACTTCCAGTTACGATTGTATATAAGCCAAATCCTCCTAGAGTTAGTTTATTATTTGATATTCTTTGAATAAATATGATACTTATTACTATAACTATAAATAAAGATATTATTGCTTTTACTATCATTGTTATTATTCTTAATATTTTATTATTTTTTATTCTTTCTATCACGGTATCACCACTATATTTCTATTTCTTTTACTCTATCTAGATATTTATTCATAGCATTTTTAAATGTTTCTTCAATTTGTTTTTCATTTACAACTGTTTTATATTTAATAATACTATATTGTTTATCTATTATTTGTTTTAATTTTTCTTGATCGATGTTAGAATCAAGTGTTATTACTTTTTCTATCATATTACTTACTATTTTTTCAGATAGTTCTTCTTTTTCTTCTTGTTTTTCTTTATCTACGGAATCTAATACTAAATAATCAAGTAAGAATGATTCATCTATCATTTGTTTTAAGATTCCATTATCATAAAAGTTATTTTTTGTATTTTCTTTTTTAGTATCTTCTTCCATATGTGTTTGCATATAATTCCATAGTTTTACTGCATACTGAAAATTAACATTTTTAAGGATTACGTTAGTTTTCTTTATAGGAGATGTTACTAATGAAATGTGTTTTTTTTCAATACTTTGATATACTGATGATGTTGTTAAATCTGATATTTGAAGTTCTAGATGTTCAATTCGTTCAGGTATTGTCATTCCTGATGCGTTTTTATTTTCATCTTTGTCTTCTTTTTTAGCATTTATTGTCATCGATATATCTATTTTTTCTTTACCTAAATTACTTTTAGCTTTATATTCCATTTGTTTATTTGCTTTATTATAACTTTCGGTTACAAGATTCCTTTTTTTTCTTTCAATATAAAACTTCATATTCTTAATTAAACTATAAATAAATCTATTTTCATATGTATCAAAGCTTTCTTCTTTATTTATATTTAATATTTTACTTGGTTTTACATCACCAGTTTTTTTATTGTAATCTTGAATTAAATTAGTATTTTTGGATAAATGTTTTATACTTTCAACTGTTACTCTACGAGCTAGTTCAATTTTAACTATATCTTCTTCGTTTATAATGAATCTGTTGGGATTTCTTAATATATTGTCTAAATATCTTATTGTTTCTTCCATTATCTCTAACCATTCAAAGTTAGTTGTTCTGGCATCTATTTCGTTTGTTACATATAATGATGAATCAATACTATCATAAAATTTTTTGTTTTTTTCATCATTTGTATGCTCATATAAGTCTACAATTTCCAGTCCGTTCATTTTGTCCTCCTATGTTAATTTTTTAAGTCTTAATAGATATTCTTCACATTCTTTCATTTTACCTTTTCCGAATGTCTTATCCAAGAATTCTATATATCCATCTATTTCATCTCTTATGTATGAAATATTTAATTGTTCAAACTTCCTTAATATTTTACGTGCTATAAAGTAATCAACACCATCAACTTCATCGCCGCCACAGGCTACATATACTGGCACGAATTTTTTCATATGCGCGACTATACGGTTACCGAATGCTATACGGAAGTGTTTAATTACATAGTCGTCCATTTCGTTTATTTTATTTAATGTGTCTTCAGATATTGGATTATCCGCCATAGCTGCACTGAAGAGTTTATCTAGATATGTGAAATTGATGTCTTGCGCTTCGGTATCGATTGGATCGAATACTTGTCCTTTATCGTTTATATCTAGTGGCATAGCTCTATCGTAAACTTTATCAGTTACCATAAATGTTGAGTCATCGTTATTGATTGTTCCTATATACCATACATTTGCTGGTATTTTTAGTTTGCCATCAACAATATTTTTTGGATCATCCGGCCAAGAGCTTGATACTAATTCAACAATCCATTCATCTTTATTTGGCATTTCTAGAATTGATAGCATTTCTGCAAAGTAATATTCAACTCTGGATATGTTCATTTCATCTAGAATTACTGTATAAATATCATCAGTATACCCAGCTACATATAATTCTTTTAATACTTCTGTTTCATTAAACTTCTTAGTAAATTCATTGAAGTATCCAAATAATTCAGTTCTATCTCTCCAAGATGGTTGAACGGATGCTACGCAGGAATCGTGTTTTAGGAATTTTCCCCAAGCATAGGCTAGGGATGTTTTACCTGTTCCTGATATACCTTGTAGGATTACCAGTTTTGTTGATGCGAGTGCTGAAATGAATAATCTTATCATTTCTGATTTATAGTACAACTTTAGTTTAGATGCTGCGAAGTTTCTAAATGTTTCAACTAGTTCTTCTAAAGTAAAATCATTGTTATAATTTGCTACTTTATAGTTTGCATATTCATTATCAACTGCTGTAAGTTTCGGAAATCTACTTGCTGTTGTATCAACATTTTCTTTATTTTCTTCAGGATTTTCTTCTATTTCTTCTCCTGGTTTTAGTCCTAATTGCGAGACTTTCATTGCTAGAATACTTTCTTTTTCAGCCATTAAATCAGCTACTTGATTATTTAATTCAGCTACTTCTTCTAATAGTGATTCTTCTTCAACTACTGTTTTTCTAAATTTCATATATTTTCTTATTAAGAAATATATGATAAATATTATTCCGCCTACTATTGCAAGGACTATTAGAATTGCTAGGGCGACTAATATCCATTCTGCTATTTTAAAGTCATCTTTATAAAAGTTAATTATTGCTATGTATTCTTTGATGTTAAACATATTGATTATTCCTTTTATAAATCCTTTAAACATTAGAATGAATGATTTAAAGAATTGTTCTAGGAACTCATATAAAAAGCGAAAAAACGTATCCATACTTCACCTACTTTACTATTGCTTTTTCAGAATCGAAAAAGTTTATTTTTTCTTTATCTACAATTATATATTTAAATATATCTAACCATAAACGACTATTTTCTTCATAGTTATAACTTGCGTCTATTAGGGGTGCGAAGTTATATCCTTCTTTAATCCATTCATTTATAGTGTCCTTATTTGCTAGATAGTCTTTATAATCTACTTTTAAAATTATATTATTTTTTATTAGTTCATTATTTATAACTTCTTTTAGTCTTTGTGTTTTTTGTTTTTTTTCTAATATTTCTATAGGAAAATCAACAATATACTCTTTATCATATGTTGTATCTATAGCATTTCTTAGTATTTCTAAACTTGTTAGATAATATGTTATAAAGGCTTTTTGTTCATTTATGATTGGTGAGTTATAAACTTTATTTATAGAATACGCGCTATATATTTTATTGAACTTAATATCATAATTTAATTTAACTTGCGCTACTTTTCTTTTATTTGTATTTTTTAATTCTATTTGAAAGTGTTCATTTGAAAATGAGTTTAAATATTTTTGTTTTCTTTTTTCATTTTCTTTTACTAATTTTATTAATTCATTTTCAAATGTTTCGTTTTCTAATTTTAAAACATTTATTTTATATTCATTTATTTCTTTTACTATTTTTTTTAAATCATCATATGGTTTTACATTATCAAAGTATAGAATATATTTAAAAATATAGAATATTTGTTTTTGTTCTTCATTTTCTTTATCTTCCATTACTATTTGTTTCATATAATAGTTTATATTTGTTTCTGCGTTTCTTGATTTTGTTTCATAATAGTTATAATATCTTACTTTTATATATGTATCTAGTAATTTAAGTACTAATTCTTTATTGTATTTTTTTTCTAATATTAATTTAAAATATTCTATTATATTTTTTTTTGAAAATTCTATATATTCTTGTCCTATCATTTTTTCACCTACTCTGTAATGCTAAAATCTATTATTGAATTATTATTTGTTATTGGATATGTATAGTTTTTGGTTGTATCGGCTTTATAAAACTTAACAACTTCACTAGATTCTGGTTCCATTTTAAAGGTTATACTATTTATATAATCAAATCCATCTATATTTGTTGTTGTTATAGAATCTTTTTTTAAATAAACGGAATTGGTCATATCAAATATAACGATATTGGGATCAAATGTTAGAGTGACTTGAGCTGATACACATTTTGCTTTTTCTTCTTCACTTAATGATTTATATGTTGTTTTATCTATTCTGTCATTTACGGAATAGTTACCGAATGCTGTCTTTATTAAATAATAATCAATTGTATTTGTAATACTTAAGTTAAGATATGGTCTATTTTGTTTATCTTCTATTTTATATGATAGACCACTTTTTCCGACTTTTAGAATAAATCTTCCTTGTAGTGTTTTTGAGTAAGGGCTTGTACTTTTAACGGTTATTTCAATAAAGGCTTCGTCACCATCATTAAAGGTTGCGTTTGGTGTTATTAGAGCATTAAAAGATGCTGATTGGTCAGTTGATCTTATAATTCCGCCGGTTGAATTAACACTGCACAAAACATTGTTTGAACAAACATAACTTACTTCATATGATATATCACTTGTTGAGTATACAAGGTTGTTTTTTCGATTATTTAAATTGATTGTTATACTATAAGGATCTACGGCTGACCAGTTATCAACTTGATAGATAGCTCTATTGGTTGTTAATTTATCAGAATTAAAGTAAAAGCTTTTGGTTGCTAAGTATGAGTCTCTTATTTCATTATATATGTATCTTCCGTATGCTAGTGTTATAGTTGATAATATAATAATAATGCCAATTATTATATATGTTACTTTTTTCTTCATTTATTTTTTATTTCTTTTGTTATTGCGTATATTTCATAAATGAATGCAACTAGCATTGGTAAGATGATCGCAATTAAGTATCCTATTCTTGATGTTAAAATGTTATGAATTGTTCCTAGTACAGGGTAAGCTGTTGTTTGAGCTATTGTTCCTAAAATATTTTCTTCTGTTAGTACTAATTCATCATCTAAAACGATTGTTTGATTTTTTTCATCAACTTTTTTTACTTGTCCAACTTTAACTTCTGTACCCTTATTATTTTTATTATAATAAAAAATCTTATCATTTTCTTTTACATTACTATTTTTTTTGATTAGTAAAAGTTCACTACTATTATATTCTTTAGTATTCTCTTTTAGGGTTAATAAGTAGGAATTCTTAAATTCTGCTATATTATACTTATTATATGATAGTAATATATAGGTTACTGTAATTGTTAAGATAAAATAAAATACACATACAATACTGATTATTATTTTTTTCATATTCTCACCATTTTAATTATAACATATTTCGACAAATTGTGTAAACAAAAAGAAAATCATTTTATTGATTTTCGATTTTTTTTCCTAATTCCTTTATTTTTCTTAATCTATGATATATGCCTGATTTTGTTAATTTTGCTGGGGTTTCTAACGATATTATTTCACTTAATTCTTGAAGTGAGCTTTCAGGATATTTTAAGCGATAATCCGCTATTAAGCGATCTTTTTCATCAAGTAAATCAAACATATCTTTTTCTTTTAATTTTTCAATTATTTTTATATCTTTTTGGGCTGATTCAATCATTTTATCAACATTTGCTTGTTCACAATTATTTAGGCGATTTGTCATATTTTTATGATCACGATATATTCTGATATCTTCATAATATAGTAAGGCATTGCTAGCGCTGATGATTCTTAAAAAATCACTTATTTTTTCTGATCCTTTTATATATACCATATATCTATTTTCACGTTTTAATACTTTACTTCCTAGATTTTTTTTATTTAGTAATTTGTTTAGTTCATTAGCTAGTGTGATATTGTTTAATAAAAACTCTAAATGATATCTTGATTTTTTGGGATCGTTGATACTACCACATCCTAAAAATATTCCCCTTAAATAGGCTCTTAGGGTTTCGTCATCATCGTAAATATAACTTGATGTTATGCCGTTTGCAATTCCAAGTGTTTCTAAAATATCTGGTATTTTTTTGGTTATTTCTAATATATAAAGGTATTTTTTTTGAAAATTAAATCCTTTTCTTACGGTTATTTTTACATTGATGTCAAATATTTCTTTTATTGATGAAAATATTTTACGAGCAACGGATGCATTTTCAATAGTTATTTTTATGGTATCACTTATTTCAGCAGTTGATATTAAGAGTGCTGATAGTTCAGCAATATTTTCCGTTTTGGGAACTTCTAATTTGCTTACTTCATTTTTTACTTCATATGTGAATGACATTTTATCCTCTACTTATAATACTGAAAGATGCAATTGTGCCTTCAGCTGCTGCAGTTGTTAATTGATACACATCTTTTTTTATACAATCTCCGCAAGCATATATTCCTTTTATGTTTGTTTCCATTTTTTCATTTACTATGATATAACCGTTTTCTTGGTTTAAAGAATCAATTTTAATAATTGATGGTACTTGACCGATTGCAACAAATAGTCCTTTAATTTTATAGGTATTATTATTTGTTTCAATACTTTCAAGGAAACCATCTTTTGTATTTAGTTTTTCAACTTTTTCGTTTGGTGCAAATGTTACATTTGCTTTTTGTTTTAATTCTTCTATTAAGTATTCTTCGGCGCGATAATTATTATTTCGATGGATTAAGGTTACATTTTTACATATATTTGATAGATAGATTGCATCTTCGAAGGCTGTATTTCCGCCACCAACTACTGCAACATTTTCATTTTTGTATAGATTTCCATCACAAGACGCACAAAAGGAGATTCCTTTTCCAATTAGTTCTTCTTCGTTTTCTAGCCCTAATATTCTAGGTTTTCTTCCGGTTGCTAAAATAATATTTTTTGTTTGATATGTGTTTTTATTTGTTTTTACTTCCAAATTATTGATTTCTAATACTTCTTCTTTAATAATTTTAATATTTAAATTATCTGTTTGGTCTAAAACTCTTCTTATTAGGCCAAAACCATCTATTTCAAGAAAGCCTGGATAATTTTTTATACTATTTGTTTTTAGTATTTGACCGCCTGGCATACTTTTTTCAATTATTACTACATTTTTACCCGCTCTTTTTAAGTATATTGCTGCTGTTAATCCTGCTATACCAGCTCCTATTATTATACAATCAAAACTTGATTTCACCGGCATTCGCCTCCTTATAATTATTTTCGAATTTAGAGTTTGTTTGTCCTTTTACAATTATTATTATACCTATTATTATCATTATTATAGATACTAGTTGGGCAATTTTAATTGGTCCTAACATTAAAGCATCTTGTCTTAGTGATTCTATAAATATTCGAACTGCACCATACCATATTAGATATGTTCCTGTTAAAGTTCCTACTTTTGTATATTTTCCTTTTCTTATTATTAGTAATATTATAAGTCCTACTAGGTTAAGGATTGATTCATACCAAAATGTTGGGTGGTAATATACTCCATTTATACTCATTCCTTTGATTATAAATTCTGGTATAAGTAGTTTTTTTAGTGTTGCATATGTTGTCATTGGACCATAAGCCTCGCTATTCATAAAGTTACCCCATCGTCCTATTATTTGACCGAGTATTAATCCAACTACGATTATGTCAAGTAATAATAGTAGATTTACTTTATATTTTTTGGCATAATAAGATATAAATAGTAATCCTCCTATTATACCGCCGTGGATTGCAAGTCCGCCTTCCCATATTCTTAATATACCAAGTAAATCATCTTGATATTCGGCAAAATTGAATGCTACATAGTAAAGGCGTGCGCCTATTATTGCACATATTATCGTGTAAAAAAATAAATTATTCATAAAATCTTCAGTGAAGCCTTTCTTTTTGGCTTCTTTTAATATTATTGCAGATGCTGATAGAATCGCTAATAACATTATTATAGAATACCATCTTATTTCTATAAATCCTAAATCTAATAATACCTTGTTCATATATATTCCCTTTCTTTTTTATAATTATAACACAAATAAGTAGATTTTACATCTACTTATTGTCTAGTGTTTCTTATTTTGACTTTCGTTTATTTTTTATTATTTTTTTCTCTTAATTCAAATAGGATATCTCTTAATTCGGTTGCTCTTTCAAAATCAAGTTTTTTAGCTGCTTCTTGCATTTCTTTTTCGATTTTTATCATCATCTCTTGTTTTTCTTTATTTGATAATTTAGCTTCCTCTTTATTATCACCAATATTACTTATTACATCTCTTATTTCTTTAATAATTGTTTTTGGTACAATATTATGTTCTTCATTATATTTTTCTTGAATTTTTCTTCTTCTTTCAGTTTCTTTGATTGCAATATCCATTGAATCACTTACTAAATCAGCATACATTATTACTCTTCCATTTGCATTTCGAGCTGCTCTTCCGATTGTTTGAATTAAGCTTCTTTCACTTCTTAGAAATCCTTGTTTATCAGCATCTAAAATCGCGACTAGGCTTACTTCTGGTATATCTAGTCCTTCTCTTAAAAGATTTATACCTACTAAAACATCATATTTTTTTAATCTTAAATCTCTTATAATTCTTAAACGATCTAATGTTTTGACTTCACTATGAAGGTATGCGACTTTAATTCCAACTTTTTCTAAATATTTTGTTAATTCTTCGGCCATTCTTATTGTTAATGTTGTTATTAAGACTCTTTCATTTTTTTCAATTCTTATATTTATTTCATTTATTAAGTCTTCTATTTGATTTTTAGATGGTCTTACTTCTATTAATGGATCTAATAGTCCGGTTGGTCTTATTATTTGTTCAATTATACGATTATTAGATTTTTCTTTTTCGTATTCAGCTGGAGTTGCTGATAGGTAGATTACGTTATCTAGTTTATTTTCAAATTCTGTAAATGTTAATGGTCTATTGTCTTTTGCCGATGGCAAACGGAATCCATAGTCTACAAGGACTTGTTTTCTTGCTTGGTCACCATTATACATTGCTCTTATTTGAGGTATTGTTACGTGTGATTCATCTATTATTAATAAGAAGTCTTTCCTAAAAAAATCAAGTAATGTTGTTGGGGTTTCACCTGGTCCTTTTAATGCTAAGTGCCTTGAATAGTTTTCTATTCCGTGGCAAAATCCTGTTTCTCTCATCATTTCTATATCATAGTTTGTTCTTTCTTTTATTCTTTGATATTCTAATAATTTATTGTTTTCTTTAAAATATTCCAATCTTTCTTCTAGTTCTTTTTCAATATTAACTATTGCTTTTTCTAGTTTTTCATCACTTGTAACAAAGTGACTTGCTGGAAATAGTGATATTGTTTTTTTGCTTTCAGTTATTACACCTGTTACTATATCAAAAAGTGTTATACGATCAATTGTATCTCCAAAAAATTCAATTCTTACTCCTTGAGTATGTTGGTTAACTGGTATTACTTCTATTGTGTCGCCTTTTGCTCTAAAGGTTCCCCTTTTTGGATCAATATCATTTCTTTCATACAACATTTCTACTAATTTCTCGAGTACTTCGTCACGATCAATTTGATCGCCTTCAGCTAGAGTTAACATCTTTTTTTCATATTCTTCAATTTCACCAATTCCATATATGCAGGATACGGATGCCACTACTATTGTGTTAGGATATCTTAATAGTGATGATGTTGCGTAGTGTCTTAATTCATCTATTTCATCATTGATTGAGGCATCTTTTTCAATATAAGTATCTGATGATGGAACATATGCTTCTGGTTGATAGTAATCATAGTATGATACAAAGTAACATACGTGATCGTTTGGGAATAGTTCTTTTAATTCTGAGTAAAGTTGTCCTGCAAGAGTTTTATTGTGAGCAAGAACTAGTGTTGGTTTATTTATTTCTTTTATTACATTTGCGACTGTGAATGTTTTTCCGGTTCCCGTTGCGCCTAGTAATACTTGATTCTTTTGACCTTCTTTAATTCCTTTTACTAATTCTTCTATTGCTTTAGGTTGATCTCCTGCTGGCTTATATTTTGATACTAGATTATACATAAAATTCCTCCTTGCTATGACTTCTATCGAAAAATTTGTCGTCAATTATAAGAATTCTTTTTTTAATTTTCTTAATCTCAAAATTTGCTTTTTTGTAGAAAATGAATTTCGATTATAAAATTAATTAACAATATTAGCAACTATTATTTTATTTGAAATATTCTAACAGAAATGCTGATATTTATTTTTCTTGTTCTATATATTTTAATATTTTATTTTGATTTGCAATTATTTTTTCTATTTTATCATGTAATTCTTCTAAGATAAGTTCACTTTTTAAATCTGTCCTATAATCATTCTGAGCACGTAATGAATCTTTTTTTGCTGCTCTATTTTGACTCATCATAATAACTGGAGCTTGAAGTGCTGCTATACAAGATAAAACTAGGTTCAATAATATAAATGGATATGGATCTAAATTTTTAAATATATAAACATTTAAAACAATCCATAATATTAAAAATATAGAAAACCCTATTATAAATGGCCAACTACCTGCGATTGCAGTTAGTTTATCCGCTATTTTATCGCCTATTTTTTCGCTTTGCTTGTCTTGTTTATCTATATCAACTGCTATTGGTTTATCTATCAATAGTTCTATTAATTCATCTTCATTTTCTGTCTCTAAATTTTGATTTAGTAACATTTTTACTATTTCTTGTTTCGTTCTTTTCTTTTCCATACTTCACCTATTATTTACAAAACGTCCCTGATCCTTTATACATTTCAATGATTTTTGATTTTGTCATTTCATTCTGAAAATCAACATTTCTTTCTTCATAGTTCATATTATAAGTCACTTTAATTTCAATTTTTTTGTTAGTTTTAATTACTTCACATTTAGAAAATGCATCTTTTGTTGTAATTTCTCTCTTATTTCTCTTATTACAAGTTTCAATATCATTTTTTAAACTTTTTTCTAAATTAAGATTATCTTTTGTCATATTTTCATAACTTATGCTTTAAGTTCCTGATTTAATTCCTACACCATCTTCATTAAAATAATATACTATTTCTTGTTTATATGATATAGCTTTTTCATCATCACTTTTATTTGTTTCTAATTCATAATATTCTTTGAAATTTCCTATTGTCATTGTTCGGGTGCTTGTACATACTACTTTATCATCCATATTATTCTTTGTTTGACATCCCGTTAAAAGTGCTATTATTGCGATTAAAAGTGTTAATTTTTTCATTTTTACCTCCACTTTAATTATATTATTTTATCAATATATTAACAAGTCTTATTTCATTTTTTTTACATATATTTTATTGGTGATGGAATGTTTTATATAAATACTTTTGTTTTATTTTCTTTTTTAGGATTTTTTTTAGAAAGTTTTGTTTATAAATGGAGTTTATCAAGAAGACATAGTGGCGCTTTATATGGTCCCTATACTTTGGTTTATGGACTTGGTTTCACTTTAATTATTTTTATTTTTAATAATTTGAAGTTTAATTTAGGTTATATTAATTATTTAATTTATTATTTAATATTTTGTTTTATTTGTACTTTATGTGAAATGATTTGTGGATTTTTAATTAATTTTATTTTTTATAAAGATATGTGGGATTATAGTTCTTATCCTTTACATTTTACAAAATATGTTTGTTTAAAATACTTTTTTGTATGGGGATTATTTTGTTTTGTATTTGTTTTTTTCTCTTATGATTTTTGGTTTTCAATTATAAATATTATTCCGTATTATTTTTCTATTATCGTTTTATTTGTTATGGTTATAGATTTAATTTTTTCGTTTATAAAAAGTAGAAATTAATTCTAATTTTACATTTATTGACAATTTTGTTGATCTTTTGATTATTTTGCAATTATATTACTTTTATTTAAATAATTTATATATTCTTTTGGTATATCTATTTCTAAGTTTATTTCTTTTTTTGTTATTGGATGAATAAATACAACTTTATTTGCTGTTAAATATAGATATTTTACACTCTTTATTTTAGAGCCATATTTTTGATCGCCTACTATTGGATGATTGATATCTTTCATATGAACTCTTATTTGGTTTTTTCTTCCGGTTAATATTTGAATATTTAATAGTGTACATTTATTTGAGATCATAATTGGTTCATATTTAGTGTGAGCGAACTTACCTTCTTTCGCTGAATATGTTAACAATGTTTTTGTTTCTTTTAAATATGATTTTATTTCACCTTTTGCGGTAATTTTTCCTTCTACCAATGCTACATAATATCTTTGTACATTTGACCAATTATCTTGCAAATATTTTTTGATTTTTTCATTTTTCGCGAATAAGACAATTCCACTTGTATCTTTATCTAAGCGATGAACAATAAAGATTTTTTGATTTTTCTTTTTTATATAGGTTAAAACTTCGTGGTAAAGTGTTTTATCTTTTTCTTTTTCAGTACTGATTGTTAATAAATTATGTGGTTTATTTACAGCTAGTATAAATTTATCTTCGTATATTATATCTAATTTTTTCATTTTTACTCCATAAGAAAAAGCATATTATGCTTTCTTAAAATATTCTTTTGATGCTTTTACTACTTTGCCACCTAAGAATATTACACCGATTAAGTTTGGTATTAACATTAGTCCATTAACAGTATCTGCTAGATTCCATACAAGTTCAAGCTCTAATACTGATCCTATAAGGATAAATATTAACCAAAATATACGTACGAATATTTTACTTTTTGTTCCAAATAGATATTCAGCGCATTCTTCACATACATAACTTGCTGATGTTAAACAAGTAAATGAGAATAAAATCGATGCAATCATTATGATAATGCTTCCTGGTCCGTTTGGTAATGCTTTATCAAATGAGTTCATTACTAGTTCGGCACCATCTGATCCATTTGCCCACATTCCAGCGATTACTACTACTAATCCTGTTATTGTATTTACGATTATTGTATCTATAAATATTTCAACAGGTCCCCATAATGATTGCTCTATTGGGTTTTCAACTTGAGCTGCGCTATGGGAGATTGCTGCTGTACCTAGTCCAGCTTCATTTGAATAGATTCCACGGGCAAAGCCATATCTCATTGTTTGAGCGATTGATGCTCCGGCAAATCCTCCTAATGCAGCTTGTGGTTTAAATGCTGCTTCAATAATTGTTAAAAATGCAGGTCCTACCATATCAGCGTTTACAACTAATACTACTATTCCTGATACAACATATAAAAATGCCATTACTGGTACTACAAAATTACTAAACTTTCCTAATCTTTTAATACCACCAAATATTATAATCCCTACAATTATTATTAATACAACTCCGATTGTATAATTATGAACTCCACTCCATCTTGCTTGAACGGCATTTACAATTGTATTTGTATCAACCATTGCAACTATTACAATATATGATAATACTGCTAGTATTGCATATATTACTGCTAGGAATTTTGAGTGTAAGCCATCTCTTAAGTAATACATTGGTCCGCCTTTTACATTGTCTTTATTTACACTTCTATATATTATACCTAGTCCTATTTCAACGTATTTTGTGGCCATTCCAAATAATGCGGCAATCCACATCCAAAATATTGCACCTGGTCCACCACTTGCTACAGCGGTTGCGACTCCGGCAATATTTCCCGAACCAACAATTTCACCCATTGATATTAGGGCTGCTTGACTTGATGAAACTAATCCTTTTGCTTCGGGATTTTCTTCTTTTTTTCCAATTGTTCCTTTATATATTTTCTTGATTTTTGTTAGTTGAGGAAAACCTAATCTTATTGTGTAATATATTCCTACTCCAAGAATTAATGCAATCATTGGTACTCCCCATACTATTTCATTGATAAAATCGTTTATAGTATTTATTTTATCCATAATTAACCTCCTCTTGTTCATTATAACATAAATGAACAAGTATAAGCAACTATATATTTTTAGATTGTATTTGTTTTATGTTGTAGAGTATTAATTATTTTTAATTAATTTATTTCATTAAAATAGTAAACCAAAGATTGTAATTCCGTAAAACATATAAACTACAATTTGCAACAGAAAACTTATCCACGCACACTTATTTGCTGCTTTTGCTGTTCTTAAATCAATATCTCTTAAAATATAATAGAGAATTGCGCCTATTACCGTACTGAAAATAAAAGCCTACTATCGCACATATTATTACTGCTCTAGTGTTTTCATTATTTTTGTGATTATTATTTGTTGATTTTAAGTTCTTACCACAACATCATTGAATGAGTGAGATTTTTTTAACTAATTTAATGAAAAAATATTTATGGAAGGGTACGAATATTTCATATAGTCAATAAAAAAGATGAAAATTATGTTTATTATTTAGTTGTCAAAAATCCTAAAAAACGACGCAAACTTAAGGGATTAACTCAAAGAGAGTTTGCTGATGTTTTAGATATAGATATAAGAGAATTATTTAAACCTATAAATGATGATAAATAAAAACAAGCTTGCGCTTGTTAATTTTTATATATTTTGAATATTACTTGATACATTGTTTCTAAATCAAATTCTTCGGTTTCAATTTTGTATCCATAACTTTCAATAATGTCATTACAATCTCTTATAATTCTAATTACATCTTTCATTTGCTTTGGACCTTGTTCCTTAACTTGTTCTTTTGGTTCTTCTTCATCTTCTTCAATGAATTCAACATCATCATCTTTTATTTCTTCACCTGCAAAATCATTATGAATTATTGGGTTAAAATTATCAAAGTTATATTCTTCTTGTTCATTTGTTTCTTTGGAAGTTTCTTCTTTTGGTGGTTCAACTACATTACTTTGAATTGGTTCTGGTATAATATCTTTTTCTTCTTTTACAGGTTCTTCAATATTATCAACCTTTACTTCTGGTAATTCTTCTTTTTCTTCTTTAATTGGTTCGAAACTCTCTATATCATTAATATTAAAGCTCATTTCCGGAACTTTTACTTCTTCTTTAACTGGTTCCTCTGCTGGAGTAAAGTCAATCGTTTCTTGAACTTTTTCTTTTGGTTCTTCAGTTGGTTGTTCTTCTTCTGGTGGGAATATACTAAAGAACTTGTGTCCCATAGGTGGTTCTTCATTTTTTTCTTCATCTTTTGGTTCTTCAGTTACTGGTGGTTCAACCTTTTCTTCCACATTTTCTGTTTTTGGAGGAGTTTTTAATAAATCCTCAATATTTACTGTAGGTTTTTCTTTGAATAAATCTTCTGATTTTTCTTCTATTTTATTTACATCAACAAAACTAGGATTTATTTCCTTACCTGGTTCTTTTAGTTCTTCTTTTTCTTTATCTAATATTAAATTACTATTTGGCATATTAAAATTGTTATCCATTTCTATCATTTCCCCTTTTTCTTCAACTATTTTTTCGATTTCTTTATCTGTTTGCCTTACTGTTAGTCTATCTCTTATTATTTTTTCTAGCATTCTTGCTTGATCTTTTTTATCATATAATTTTAAAAGTGATCTTGCATGACGTTCGGAGATTTTTTCGTTTAAAAGTGCTTCTTTAACGCTATCATCTAATTTTAACAATCTTATTTTATTAGCGATTGTTGATTGTTTCTTTCCTAGTTGTTTTGATAGTTCTGCTTGAGTTATATCACCTATTTGTAATATCTTTTCGTATGACATTCCTTCTTCTATTGGTGATAGCTCTTTTCTTTGAATATTTTCAATAAGGGCAAGCTCTGCTGTTTTCTTATCATCGGCATCTATTACAATAGCAGGAATTTCTTTTAAGCCTATTGACTGGCTTGCTTTGAATCTTCTCTCACCTGCTATTATTTCATATTTATTTCCCAATCTTCGTACAGTTATGGGATTTATAATGCCGTGTTTTTTTATTGATTCTGCTAATTCATCTATTGCGTCATCTTGAAACACAACTCTTGGTTGCATTCGGTTTGGCAGTATACTATCCATACTTATATTTGTTATCTTTTTTTCATCCATAAGGCAACTCCTATATTCTTTTATATATATAATACTACAAATAAAAATTAATTTCAACATTTTGGGAAATATTTTGGGAAATATTTTTAAATTAACAAATTTGTTATATTATAAAGGATTGTAACTAATGAAAATTATTTCCCGGGAAATAATTTTGCTTGGGAAATATTTTGGGAAATAATTTTTATGAAAAAACTATAGTGGTTTTGATTTAATTACACTATAGTTTCGTGGATATTTTTTTGGTGTTTTTGACACTTTTACGTACTTAATTAAAGTTCTTTCACTTTCTTCTTTTGGTAAAGTAAATTTAATTTCATCTATTTTTTTGATTTTTAATTCAGTTTCTAATTTGGATTCGTTTACTTTTTCTTCTTTACCTTTCATTGCTACAAAGTATTTATTTACTTTTGCTAATCTTATTGAACATTCTAGAAGAACTGAAAGGCTTGCAACAGCCCGAGCGGTTACTAAATCATATTTTTCTTCGGATTCTAAAGAATAATCTTCTGCGCGAGTACATATTGCTTTGATGTTATCTAGTTTAAGTTTTTCAATTACTTCATTTAAAAAGTCAATTCTTTTATTTAATGAATCAACAAGCGTAATATTCAGATGAGGAAATACTATTTTTAATACAATTCCTGGAAATCCTGCTCCACTTCCTATATCACATAGATTTGTTATTTCATTTAAATCAATGATTTTACTTATTGTTAAACTATCATAAAAGTGTTTTAGATAAAATTCATTTTTATTTGTTATACCAGTTAGATTCATAACTTTATTTTTTTCAATTACTAAATTATAGTATTCTTCTAATTGTTCTAGTTTTTTATCATCTATTACAATATTTATTTTCTTTAATTCATCTATAAATTCATTAATGCTCATTTTTATACTCTTTCTTTATATATATAGATAATAGTGTTATGTCAATTGGATTAACACCACTTATTCTTAATGCTTGGGCAAGTGTTGTTGGTTTAACTTCTTTCAGTTTTTGTTTTGCCTCACTTGCTAGATTTTTGATTTTATCATAATCTATATCTTCTGGTATTTTTTTATTTTCTAATTTTTCATAATCAATTATTTCTTTATTTACTTTCTTTATATACCCTTCATACTTATTGTTTATTTCAACTTGTTCTTTTATGGTGTATTCATAATTATCAAGATTTATAAAGTGTTCAATATTATTCATTGTTATTTCAGGTCTTCTTAATAAATCATATAGAGTTATACCATCTTTTATTGGAGCTGAGCCTACTTCTTTTAAATAATCTAATACTTCTTGTTTTGGTGTTATTTTATTTGTTTTTAGAAGATTTTCTAATTCTGTTTCTTTATTTTTCTTATTTAAATAGTTTTGATATTTTTCATCACTTATTAAACCAATATTTTTGCCTTTTTCCATTAGTCTAGCATCGGCATTATCACTTCTTAATAATAAGCGATACTCAGCTCTTGATGATAATAATCTATAAGGATCTTTTATTCCTTTTGTTATTAGATCGTCAATTAATACACCAATATAGGCTTCATTTCTTTTTAATACTAATGGTTCTTTGTTTTCTAGTTTTAAACTGGCATTTATTCCAGCCATTAATCCTTGACATGCAGCTTCTTCATAACCTGATGTTCCATTTATTTGTCCGGCTGTAAACAAGTTTTCAATTATTTTTGTTTCGAGACTTGCTTTTAATTGGGTTGGATAAATAGCATCATATTCTATTGCATATGCATATTTTAATATTTTAGCATTTTCAAGTCCTGGTAAAGAATGAACCATTTCTTCTTGAATTTCATATGGCATACTTGTTGAAAAACCTTGCAAATAAATGTCATCATAATAAATACTTTCTGGTTCTAAGAATAATTGGTGTCTTTCTTTATCTTTAAAACGCATTACTTTATCTTCAATTGATGGGCAGTATCTTGGTCCGACACCTGTTACATCATTTAAACCACCATACATACTTGATTTATGAATATTATTTTTAATAATTTCATGTGTTTTGGGTGTTGTATATGTTAAATGACAAGGTACTTGATTGTTAACATCATAATAGACAATATTGTCAAAACTAAATGTTAATGGTTCTTTATCTCCTTCTTCTAATTCCGTTTTAGAAAAGTCAATTGATTTTTTATCAATTCTTTGAGGGGTTCCAGTTTTTAGTCTTATCACTTTTAAGCCATATTTTTTTAAGTTATCACTCAAGAAATTACTTGGTTTCTCATAATGAGGGCCACTTCTTGTTCTTGTTGAACCAATCATAATATCGGCTTTTAGATAGGTTCCGGTTGTTAATATGACAATATTTGATGTTATTCCTTCACCATTTTCAAGGATAATTCCTGATACTTTATTATCTTTTACGATTAAATCTTCAACCATTCCTTCTAAAATTGTTAGATTTTCTGTATTTTGCAGAGTTTTGAGCATATTTTGTGGATAAGTTATTTTATCTGCTTGGGCTCTTAAAGCTCGTACTGCTGGACCTTTGGCATTATTTAACATTTTTATTTGAAGTAATGATTTATCAGCATTTCTTCCCATTTCTCCGCCTAAAGCGTCAATTTCTCTTACGACTATGCCTTTGGCTGATCCGCCAATTGATGGATTACAAGGCATATCTGCTATATTTTTTATATTTGATGTTACTAGAAGGGTTTTATGACCTTTACGTGCTGATGCAAGTGATGCTTCACAGCCGGCATGGCCTCCTCCTACAACGATTATTTCATAATTCATTTATTTCACTTCCCTACACAGAATCTTGAGAATAATTCATCTAATAATTCTTCCTCATAATTCTCACCTAATATTTCGCCTAAACAATTCCATATTGCTCTTATATCTATTTCAAGCATATCAACAGGAACTTCTTTTACTTTGGCTAGGACTTCTTTTGCGGCTTTTAAACTAATTTTTAATTTACTTATTTGGTCTGGATTTGTTATATAGTTTAGGTCAGATGTTTCTATTTGTTCTAAATTAAACATCTCACTTATTTTATTTTTTAAGTCTTCTAATCCTTCTTTTTTATTTATACTCATTTTTATTATATTTTGATATTTATTTGGTAATTCTAGCTTGTTTTCAAGATCTGTTTTGTTAATACATATAATATATGGTTTATTTTTAATTTGTTCAAGTAAATCTTCATCTTCTTTTGTAAATGATGTATTATTATTTAACATATAGATAATTAAATCAGCTTTTTCAATCATTTTAATACTTCTATCTACACCTATTTGTTCAACTAAATTATCAGTTTTTCTTATTCCAGCTGTATCTATTATATTTAACATAATTCCATTTACGGTTATTGATCCTTCAACAATATCTCTTGTTGTTCCTTCAATATCTGTTACAATTGCTTTTTCTTCTTCTAATAAAGCATTTAATAAACTACTTTTTCCAACATTTGGTTTTCCGAGTATTAATAGATTAATACCATTTTTGATAATAGTTCCATCTTTGGATTTTTTGATTGTTTCTTCTAGGATATTTTTTACTTTTACCATTTCGGTTTCAATTTTTTGATTGGTCATTTCTTCAATGTCATAATACTCTGGATAGTCAATGTTTACTTCAATATTTGTTATTATTCCAGCAAGCATATCTCTTATTTTTTTGATATTATTACTTGTATTTCCATTTATTTTTTGAAGTGCCATTTTACTCATACTTTCATTTTTAGCGGATATCATATCCATTATACCATCTGCTTCAACTAAGTTAATACGACCATTTAAAAATGCTCTTTTAGTAAATTCACCTGGTTCAGCTAGGCGAGCTCCTTTGGTTAAAAGTAATTCAAGAATATTGTTGCTAGCAATTATACCACCGTGACAATTTATTTCAACGATATCTTCGGTTGTAAATGTTTTTGGTGCTTTCATTACAGATACTAACACTTCATCTATTTTATTATTTCCATCTACAATATAGCCATAATTTATTGTATGATCTTTTACTTTTGTTAAATCTTTTCCTTTATATATAGAATTTACTATTTCAATTGCTTTGGGACCACTTACTCTAATTATTGATATTGCCCCTATTCCTACTGCAGTTGCGATGGCTGCGATTGTGTCATTCATACTATCTCCCTCTTTTTCTATTGGTATTTTAGCACTTCTTTAAGTAGATTACAAGAAAAAAAGACCTATTAATAGGTATTTTCTTTGTATTTTATTACAACATAGCGGTTTGGTTCTTCACCTTCACTGATTGTTTCTAAATTGTTAAACTCACTTACTAGTGTATGGACTATTCTTCTTTCATATGAATTCATCGGATCTAGATGTGCTTCTACTTTTGAGTTAAGCACTTCTTTCGCGATTTTTGATACTTCATATTTTAGATTCCTTATCTTTTTATTTTTATAATTTGCTATGTCAACAGTAACTTTTACATTACGATTAAATCTTTTAAATATTGATTGTTTTATAATTGTTTGAATTGCGCTTAGATTTTTACCATCTTTTCCTATTAATATAGGATTTACATCAGAATAAATTGATACATTTAATACATCATATGTATCACTTACTTTGGTTGTTATTTTAGAAACTAAGGCATTTCCAATGTTTTGAACAATTTCTTTAATATATTCTATTACTTCTGATTTAGGTAATACTGTAATTTCTACTTTATTTTTATTATCTTCACTTGGTTCTAGTTCTTTTACATCAATATATAATTCGGTTTCATCTAGTTCAAGTGTCCTTAAACATTTTTGTAAGGCTTCTTCATATGTTCTTCCTTCGTATTTATTTTGCATTTTGAGCCCTCCTTTTAACAATTAAGTTTTGAACTATAGTAAATGTACTATTAGTTATCCAATATAAACATATTGCTGTTGATATAAATATTGATGAGAAACCAATTATTCCAACCATATAGATTGGCATAAATTTCATCATATTATCGTTTGTTTCAGTTGCTGTTTTATTTAATTTAAATGAGAAATGCGTTACTAGGGTTACTATTATTGGTAATAAAATATATAGCAAGTTAAGTGCAGATGCACCATTTATAACATCTGTGAATGCACTTGATGCTGTTTTTCCTAAATCAACAATATGTAAGAACTTACCTTCAAATATTGCTGGTAAACGGTTCATTGCTTCATAGAATGCAATTAATAATGGTATTTGAATAAACGCAAATAAACAACTTGATAATGGGTTAATATTATATTTCTTATATATTAACATCATTTCTTGACTTTTCTTCATCATTGAATCTTGGTCGTTTTTGCCAGCATATTTCTTTTCTAATCTATCAAGTTCAGGTTTAGCTTTTGCAAGATTTTCGCTTTGCATTGCTGTTTTATTTGTAAGTGGATATAATATTAATCTTATTATAATTGTTATTATTATTAAAGCTAATCCATAATCTTTTACAACATAACCTATTTTTAGAATTACCCAAGCTAATGGTTTTACAAATACACTTGTCCAAATGCCTTCATATTTTGTTTTAAATGGTGAAAATTCTTTACAAGTCGGATATTTATTTATATCAATTCCTGCTTCTTCATATTTTTTGATTGATTCTTCATTTTCTGGTCTACATAATACGTTTTCAACTAATCCTTGACCTGTTATTGGATGTCTTAAAACTTGACCACTTGTGTCTTTTAATTGTTTAGTACATCCTGTTAAAAGTAGAATTGTTAAAAGTATTAAGATTTTACTCTTATTTTTCATTCGGTTCTCCTTCTATTATTTTTAGTTCTGTAAGAGCATTTAATAGTTTTTCTTCTATAGATTTGTAATCATAGTTATTAATCGCTCCTTTTACTATTATAATACAATTGAAACCATTTTGGTAGTTTTTTTTGTCGATTATTGATTTTAATCTTCTTTTTATCTTATTTCTTGTAACAGCATTACCTACTTTTTTACTAACACTTATTCCAAAATGATATATATTTTCTCCACTATCTTCTATATATATATTGAATAGTTCACCTTTTTTATATTTTCCTTTTGTTATTACTCTTTTGAAATCTTCATTTTTTTTAACAATATTTATCTTTTTCATAAACACCTCATATTAAAAAGTCACTGAACTTTCAGTGATCTAGTGTGCAAGAACTTTGCGTCCCTTTCTTCTTCTCTTGTTTATAACGTTTGTCTTCATTCTAGCTAAAAAGCCTTGTTTTTTACTTCTTTTACGATTATTTGGTTGATATGTTCCTTTCATTTCGACACCTCCCTTGTTAATAACTTTTCGGTTAAGACCTGTATAATATATCATAAATAAAAGTTATTTGCAAGATATCAACAACTTTTTTTTATGCAATTACATATGTTTTTACACTTATTAACAAAAATGTTAATTCGACAAAAGTTGATAAAATTCGCTGTTGATAGAGTTATCAACAATTATGTTAATAACTCTCTATGACCAATAAAAATACGATGAAAGTACTGTTGATAAAATGTTGATAATTTTTTTTTAAAGAAAATTGTGAAAAATGCTTTTTTTTTCCAAGAAAATAGGTTAAAATATGGTTGTAAGTCGTTAAGGGTGGGTGATACAGATGAACTTAAATATTGAACAATTATGGATTTCAGTTTTAGATAAAATAAAGTTAATCGTTGACCCTGTCGCATATACGACTTGGTTTGAAAACACGAAAATCTATGCAATTGATGATGATACAATTAATTTAATTGTGCCATATGAAGCTGCTAAAACTATTTTAAAGCAAAGATATCAAGAAAATATGGAAGAGATTGTTTTTGATCTTACGGGAACAAATTATAATTTTAAATATTTTCTAGATTCTGAAATAAAAAAAGAAGAAGAAATATGTGAAATTAAAGAGGTTGAAGAGGAAAAACTAATTTCCAATTTAAATCCAAACTATACTTTTGATAATTTTATTGTTGGAACCAGTAATAAGTTTGCATATGTTTCAGCTTTAGCGATTGCTGAAAGCCCAGGAATGATGTATAATCCTTTATTTGTATATGGTAGAAGTGGTGTTGGTAAAACCCATTTAATGCACGCAATTGGAAATTATATTTCGAAAAAGCATCATAAAAATGTGTTATATGTTACTTGTGAACAATTTATCAACGATTTTGTTGAAATCTATGCAGGTAAAAATGGTTATAATTATGATAGGGTAGCTGAGTTTAAGAAAAAATATAGAAAAATTGATACTTTATTAATAGATGATATTCAGTTTTTGGAAACAGCTCTAAAATCTCAGCAAGAATTCTTTAATATATTTAATGAATTAACAACTAATAATAAACAAATTGTTTTATGTTCTGATAGGTCACCTGATGATTTAAGAAAACTTGAAGACCGTTTAAGAACAAGGTTTACAAGCGGATTACCGGTTGATATCCAACCACCTGATTTTGAGCTTAGGCTAAATATAATTAAGAACAAAATTGTTGAAAAAGGTGTGGTTGTTAATATTCCTGATGAGGTTATTGAATATATTGCCAGTAATTGCACTACTGATATAAGAAAACTTGAATGTTCTTTAAATAGAGTTCTTATGTATTCATCAATGATGGGTGGAGCAGAGATAACATATGATTTCGCAATTGAAGCTTTAAAAAACTTCTTTGTTGTTACGGTTACTGATAAAAATAAAATTGAACAAGTTCAACAAATTGTTGCGAATCAGTATAATGTAAATGTTGAAGATTTAAAGAGTAAAAGAAGAAATAATACATTAGTTATTCCAAGACAAGTCGCAATGTATATATGTAGAATTATGTTAGATGAAAACCTTGAAAAAATTGGAATGGCTTTTGGTGGAAAAAACCACGCAACAGTATGTCATGCTGTAGATAAAATTAAAAAAGAAATTGAAACTAATGAACAACTCAAAATTGCTATCAATAAAATATATAGTCAACTAGGAAATGTTAATAACTCGAATTATTAACAAGTTATCAACACTAATGTTAACATTATTTTATAAGGCTTTTCGTGAGTTATCAACAATATCAACATTAATAATAATAATATATATATAAAATATTATTAAAAATAGGGAGGTTAGAAAATGAAATTTGCAATTAAACAAAATGTTTTAATGGAACATTTAAATTATGTAATAAGAGGTATATCAAATAAAAACTTAGTACCTATATTAAACTGTATTAAACTTGAATTAAATGAAGACGGTTTATATATGATTAGTACTGATAATAATATAGCAATAAAGACACTTATTGATAGGTCTCTTATATTAAGTATTGATGAAAGTGGAAGTACTGTTGTAGCAGGTAGATTTATTTATGATATTATTAATAAGTTACCTAATACAATTATTAATATTGAAACTGATGATAGTGGAAAATTATATATTTTTACAGAAAATTCAAAATTTTATTTAAATTGTAATGATGTTAATGAATTTCCAGAAATTGATTTGGAAGAAAATGATACTTGTATTAATATTAATAGTAATATTTTTAGAAATATAATAAATCAAATATCATTCGCATCTTCTACTCAAGAATCAAGACCTGCTTTAACAGGAATTGACTTTAATTTTGAGGGAAATAAGTTAGTATGTACAGCAACTGATTCATATAGACTTGCTAAAAAAGAAATAATTTTGGATCAAACGCTTGATAAAAATTATAATTTAATATTACCTACACGAAACTTGAAAGAAATGATTCATTTATTACCAGATAGTGATGAAGCAGTTAGAATGTTTGTATTTGATAATAAAATTATATTTAAAATTAACAATATTGTGTTTTTAACTAGTGTTATTAATGCAACATTCCCTGATACATCAAGGTTAGTACCTAATGAGTTTAAAGTATCTATAATTGTTAATTTGAATGATTTTTATGGCGCTATAGATAGGGCATCTTTACTTTCAAATAATGATGAAAAAAATACTATAAGATTAGAAACAAGCGGAGATACAATGAAAATTACATCAAATGTACCAGAAATTGGTATGGTTGATGAAAATATTAACATCAAAAATGTTAATAACTCTGATATTGTGATATCTTTTAGTGCACGCTATATGATGGAAGCAGTTAAAACATTTAATGCTGATGAGATTAATTTGTTATTTAATGGCGAATTATTACCAATTATTGTTAAAAATCCTGGACAAGAAGATTTAACACAATTAATTGTACCAATTAGAACATTTTAGATGAAAAAAGAAGAAAAAATTCATTTTTTCTCTTTTTTTTGCAAATTTTTTATTATTTTCGACAAATTTCAACATATTTCGACAAAGTAGGGTGTTAATATATGCCTCATCATGTTTATCATGAAATCTGAAAAGGAGGGGGATTATGTTAGATTCATATGAAATTAATTCATCAACACTTGCGATAATAGCTGTAAGTGAAACATTGTCAAGAATTATTGAAAAAGAAAGAGAATTTTATGTTTCAATGTCATCACTTGAAATCGTCGAAAATAGTTGTAAATATTATGGTTCAACTTATGAAGGAAGATGTGAAGCAACAAGATCTATGCTAGGATGCTCTTATAAATTACCAATTATTGTTGAAGAATCAAAACCAATAATATTATTTCCAATTTCATCACCGAAATTTACAAAATGTTCTTGGTTTTCAATAACGAATGTTGATAAGGTTGTTAAACACGAATTAGGCGCGAAAATATTATTTAAAACAGGATACGAATTAATACTTGAAAGTTCATTTGATAGTATTGAAAACCAAATGCTCAGAGCTACAAGGTTAAGTTGTATATTATACGATCGACAAAAGCAATAAAAATGAGGAAATACCTCATTTTTGACTTTTATTTAGTCTTTTTTTGTGATATAATGTTATTGAGGTATGGGTATACTTGAAAATCCCAAAAGGCCTTAAAATCGTAAAATAAGGAAAAAGGCAAAATTATGGTATTAAAAAATTTAGAAATTGTTAATTTGCGCAATTATGAGTATGTAAGATTAGATTTTAGTAATAAAATTAACATATTTTATGGGAAAAATGCTCAAGGAAAAACTAATTTGCTTGAAGCCATTTATTTTTTAGGTATTACCAAGTCTCATCGTACTTCATTTGATGTCGAATTATTAATGGAAAATAAAGATTTTTTTAGAGTTAATGGTTTAATTGAAAATGAGTATAATTATAATTTGCAAATAGATTATGTTAAAAATCGTAAAAAATGTTTTATTGATGGTAAAAAAACACTAAAAATGGATGATTTTATTGGAAAAATGAAAGTTATTTTATTTTGTCCAGAAGATTTGAATATTATTAAGGGTTTACCGCAAGAAAGAAGAGAATATTTAGATGTTCAAATTGAACAATTTTCGCTTATTGGCAGTAAATATTATAGCGTTTTGAATGAATTTAATAATATTTTGAAAAAAAGGAATAATATTTTAAAAAATTCTCTTAGTGGATTTACTGTTGATAGGGCATATTTAGATATTCTTACGAAGTTTTTAATTAACAAAATTGTTTATATCTATAAAAGCCGCAAAAAGTATGTTGAAAGATTAAATGATTTTATTGAAGATATTTATTTTAAACTTACAGGATATAAAGGACTTAAACTTAATTATAAAACGGATGTTATTATTGATGATAATTTAGAAGATACCCTTAATAATAGATTTGATTCAAATATTGATAAAGAATTAATTGTTGGTTCAACATTAATTGGTCCGCAAAAAGATGATCTTGAGTTCTTTCTTGATAATAAAGAAATGAAAAAGTTTTGTTCACAAGGTCAACAAAGAATGGCTGTAATTGCTTTAAAAATGGCTTCAATAGAGATTTTGCGCAAATATGATAGGGTTGTTCCTATTTTGTTATTGGATGATGTATTTAGTGAATTAGATTTTGAAAAAAGAACTAATTTATTTGAATATATATATGAAAATGTTCAAACTTTTATAACTACGACTGATTTAAGCAATTTAAATGAAGAATTAGTTAAAAAAGCTAAAATATTTAAAGTAGAAAATGGAAATGTAGTTGTTTCAGGAGAGGTGAAGTGAAAATGAAAAATGAGCAACATTATGATGCTGCTGATATTCAAGTCCTTGAGGGATTGGAAGCAGTAAGAAAAAGACCCGGTATGTATATCGGTACAACAGATGTAAAAGGCTTACATCACTTAGTTTGGGAAATTGTTGATAATTCAATTGATGAAGCTTTGGCTGGTTATTGTAAACATATAGAAGTAATTATAAATAAAGATAATTCTGTTACAGTAAAAGATGATGGAAGAGGTATACCAGTTGATATTCATCCCAAAACGGGTATTTCAACAGTAGAAACTGTTTACACAGTATTACACGCAGGAGGAAAATTCGGAGGTGGAGGCTATAAGGTATCTGGTGGTCTTCATGGCGTTGGTGCTAGTGTTGTTAATGCATTAAGTAAATGGGTAGAAGTAAAAGTATATAAAAATGGTAAAATTTATTTTGTTCGATTTGAAAATGGTGGTCATATAGTCGCACCACTTAAAGTAATTGGTGATTGTGAAGAAAATAGAACAGGCACAACAGTTACATTTAAACCAGATCCAGAGATATTTGATACTGATATATACGATTATGATACTTTAAAGGTTAGAATTCGTGAATTAGCATTTTTAAATAGAGGTTTAAAAATTACTTTGCGTGATGATCGTGATATGGAAGATACTACAGGTGAAACCTTTATGTATGAAGGTGGTATATCTGAGTATGTTAAATTTATTAACCAAAATAAAACTCCTATTCACGAAGATATTATTCATTTAGAAGGATCTGAAGATGGGGTATTCTTTGAAGTTGCAATGCAATATAATACTAGTTATAACGCTAATATTTATTCATTTGTTAATAACATTAATACACATGATGGTGGTACTCATGAAGAAGGTGTTCGTAGAGCACTTACAAGAGTTATTAATAATTATGCTAGAAAAGTAGGATTATTAAAAGAGAAGGATGAAGCCTTAATTGGTGATGATGTTAAAGAAGGTCTTACAATGATTATTTCTTGTAAACATCCAAATCCACAATTTGAGGGTCAAACAAAAGGAAGACTTGGTAATTCAGAGGTAAGGAAACTTGCTGATAATGTTTTTTCAGCTGGATTTGAAAGATTTTTACTAGAAAACCCAGCGCAAGCTAAAGTAATTGTTGAAAAATGTATTATTGCGTGTAGAGGCAGAAATGCTGCTAAAAGGGCCAGAGAAGTTGCTAGAAAAAGTGATTTAGCAATTAGTAATTTTTATGGAAAACTTGTTGATTGTAAAAGTAAAGATCATTCAATTTCGGAAATATTTATAGTCGAAGGAGATTCTGCTGGCGGAAGCGCTAAAAAGTGCCGTGATGCAATGACTCAAGCTATTCTGCCACTTAGAGGTAAAATTCTTAATGTTGAAAAGGCTCGCCTTGATAAGGCCTTACAAAATGAAGAAATTAGAACAATAATAACAGCTTTTGGAACTGGTATTGGTGAAGAATTTGATATAACTAAATTAAGATATAATAAGATTATTATTATGACCGATGCCGATGTTGATGGTGCTCATATTAGAGTATTGCTTTTAACGCTTTTCTATAGGTTTTTTAAACCAATTGTTGAAGCTGGACATGTATATGCTGCGCAACCACCATTATTTAGAGTAATGCACGGTAAAACACGTAAATATGTACTAGATGAAATTGAACTTAAAGAATATTTGAATTCATTAGATGAAAAGGTTAGAGCAAGAGCTAGTATTGCACGTATGAAAGGTTTAGGAGAAATGGATGCAGCTGAATTGAATGAAACTACAATGGATATTGAAAAGAGAACTTTGCGTAGAATTACTGTTAGTGATTGTATTGCTGCAGATGCTGCATTTGAAAAATTAATGGGAGAAGATGTTGGACCTAGAAGACAGTTTATCGAAGAAAAGGCTGGATATGTTCAAAATCTAGATATATAGGGGGTATTTATGGATAATAATGAATTAGAAAATATAAATGAACAAGATATTAATGATGAAGTTATTGATAATGATACTGAAAAAAGTGAAGATGAAAACATCTATGGTGGTACTTTTCACGAAAGAGATAGTTTATCAGAAAATAATATTGTTAATGAAATTGAAAAATCGTTTTTAGACTACTCTATGAGCGTTATTGCATCGCGTGCTTTACCAGACCTTAGGGATGGTTTAAAACCCGTTCACAGGCGTATTTTGTGGTCAATGCTAGAGTGTGGCTATACTCCTGATAAACCTCATAGAAAATCTGCTACAACGGTTGGTTATGTTATGGGACACTATCATCCACATGGAGATTCTTCAATTTATGAAGCAATGGTAAGAATGGCTCAAGACTTTTCTTATCGCGCTCCACTTGTCGATGGACATGGTAACTTTGGTAATATTGATGGCGATGGTGCTGCGGCAATGCGTTATACAGAAGCACGTCTTTCTAAGATTTCTCTTGAATTACTTAGAGATATTTATAAAGATACAGTTAATATGGTTCCTAATTTTGATGAGGAAAGCAAGGAACCACAGGTTTTACCTTCAAGGTTTCCTAATATTTTAGTAAATGGAACAATGGGTATTGCTGTTGGTATGGCTACAAATATTCCTCCTCATAATTTAGGAGAGGTAATAGATGGTTGTGTTGCATATATTGATAACCCTGACATTGATACCTTGGGTTTAATGCAATACATTAAAGGACCTGACTTTCCAACGGGTGCAGTTATCCTTGGTAATTCTGGTATAAAGAAGGCTTATGATACAGGTAAGGGAACAATTACGATTAGAAGTAAGGCTTCAATTGAAGAAGTAGATGGTCATAATGAAATAATTGTTACTGAAGTTCCTTATGGTGTTAATACTTTAGATTTAAAAACTAAACTTGCTGAACTTGTTCATAACAAGACAATTGAAGGAATTGCTGATTATCATATTGATTTAAAAGATGGTGTTAAAATAATCATCACGCTTAAAAGAGAGGCTAATCCACAAGTTGTTTTAAATAATTTATATAAACATACTGATTTTCAGGTTACTTATGGTATTACATTATTAATGCTAGATGGTTTAACTCCTAGAACACTAGGGTTAAAAGATATTATTTCTAAATATATTGATTTCCAAAAGGAAGTTATTATTAGAAGAACAAGATTTGATTTGAATAAAGCTGAAGAGCGTGTTCATATCTTAGAAGGCTTAAAGATAGCACTTGATAATATAGATGAAGTGATTAAGATAATTAGAGGATCTAAAACTGATGTAATTGCTAAAGAAAAATTACATAATCAATTTAGTTTGGATGATATTCAGTCTAATGCTATTCTTGAAATGAAGTTAAGAAAATTAACAGGTATGGAAATTGATAAGGTTTTGGAAGAATTGAATGAACTTCTTGAAATAATTGGAAAATATAAAGAAATTCTTGGATCTGAACAAATGGTTTTAGATATTATTAAGAAAGAAATGCTTGAAATTAAAGAAAAATATGCTGATGAACGTAGAACTCATATTGATATGACAGCAATTGATTATATAGAGGATGAATCCTTGATTCCTGTTGAAGATATTATTGTTACATTAACTAACAAGGGCTATATTAAGAGAGTTACATCAGATACTTATAAATCGCAAAATCGTGGTGGTGTAGGTATAAAGGGCATGACTACTAATGAAGAAGATTTCGCCGAACATATGATTAATATGACAACTCATGATTACTTGATGTTCTTTAGTAATAAGGGTCGTGTATATCGTATGAAAGGATATGAAGTTCCTTTATATAGTAGACAATCTAAGGGATTACCTATTATTAATTTACTTCCTTTAGCGAAGGATGAGAAAATTAAAGCAATGACAATGGTTTCTGCCGATGAAAAGAATGAATATTTAGTATTCTGTACACAAAATGGTATTGTTAAGAGAACTCCTTTAGAAGAGTTTGAAAATATTAGAACTAGTGGTAAGATAGCAATTTCATTACGCGAAGATGATGAACTTATTTCTGTTAATAAAACAAATGGTTCGAATGAGGTTATGTTAGCAACTAGTGATGGCCGTATGATTCGATTTGTTGAAAACGAGATTCGTGTTATGGGTCGTACAGCTTCTGGTGTAAAGGGTATAAATGTTGATAACTCTAAATGTATTGGAATGGAAATATTTGATGCTGACCAATTAGTTTTGATAATTACTGAAAATGGTTATGGTAAAAAGACTAATGTTTCTGAATACCGTATGACTCATAGAGGTAGTAAAGGTGTTAAAGCTTTAAATATTACTGAAAAGAATGGAAATATTGTTGCTTTTAAAGCAATAAAAGATGATTGCGATTTAATGATTATTACTAATAGTGGTACAATTATTAGATTGCCTTTGAATCAGGTTTCTAAAACGGGTAGAGTAGCACAGGGTGTTAAATTAATTAATTTGCGTGAGGACCAAAAGGTTGGCTCTGCAGAAATTGTTGCTAGTGAAGCAATTGAAGAGGAATAATTCCTCTTTTTTTATGATTTTAGTCATTTTGTTGATAACTTCTTTTAAAAAAACAGTTAATTCATACCTTGAATGTGCATTATCAAGGTATGAATAAGCATATGTTAATAACTTTCTTCGAGTAAAATGAGAATATTTAATAATTATTGTAAAATGTTTATATTTATATACTTATGTTTTATATGTAATATAGAAATAATAGTAGATAATGTTCCACGTGAAACATAGGAATAATAATATAATAATGTTCCACGTGAAACATAGGCCTGATAATAAAAACAATGTTCCACGTGAAACATAAGAATGATGA
>HF993310.1 GCA_000433875.1 Firmicutes bacterium CAG:884 | reverse complement strand
TGATAATGAATAAGGAAGTGAAAAAAATGGATATGTATCAAAAAAGAAGAATTAGAGCTGAAAAGAAAAATAGCAATCAAGAAGAAAAGTTAACTAAAGTCGGAATTAACTGGTATCCCGGACATATGGCAAAGACTAGAAGATTAATTAATGAGAATCTAGGATTAATTGACATTGTTATTGAATTAGTTGATTCAAGAATACCATTTTCATCTAGAATAAAAGATCTAGACGATATCATAAAAAGTAAGCCAAAATTAATGATAATGACAAAAAAGGATTTGTGTGATTTAAAAGAAACAAACAAATGGATTAAATACTATGAAAAACAAGGCTATAAAGTACTATGTATGGATATAGAACATGAGTTTAATTCTAAACAAATATTTAATTTAGTCAATGAAATGATGAAAGAAAAAAATGAAAAAAGATTAGAAAAAGGAATGATTGTAAAGAAACCAAGATGCTTAGTAATTGGTGTTCCAAACGTAGGAAAATCAACACTAATAAATCGAATTGCCGGTTCCAAGGTAGTAGGCGTTGGTAATAAACCGGGTGTTACAACAAATTTGAATTGGATAAGAGTTAATCCTAATATAGAACTTTTAGATAGTCCGGGATTGTTGTGGCCTAAAATTGATGAAGGAAATGTAGCATACAATTTAGCAAGTTTTACAGCAATTAAAGAAGAAATCTTGCCAATTTATGATGTTACAGTTTATATTCTAAATGCTTTAGCAAAATACTATCCTGAAATACTAAAAGAAAGATATAATTTAGAAAGTATTGAAGATCCAATTGAAGCATTTGATGTAATAGGCAAAAAAAGAGGAGCACTTAGTAAGGGTGCCGAAACTGATTATGAAAAAGTTATGGCCATAATAATGAATGATTTTAAACAAGGTTATGTAAAAGGAGTTACATTTGATAGATACGAAGAATAGAAATGTTTTAGTGCTTGCATATATAGGTGATGCTATATATGAACTATATGTTAGAACATATTTAGTAAATAAATCTTATGATAAAGTAAATGAACTATATAGTAAAGCTAAAGAATATGTAAGCGCTAAAGGACAAGCAACAATTTTAAAAAAGATGCTCGACGAGAACTTCTTTAATGAAGATGAAATAGATATAATAAAAAGAGCGCGAAATCATAAAAGCCATAACAATAAAAGCACAGATATAATTACCTATAAAAATGCAACAGGTCTAGAAGCAATAATAGGTTATCATTATCTAAACAAAAATGAAGAAAGGGTAAAAGAAATAATGTCTTTTATACTAGGTGAATAAATGTTAATATACGGAAAGAACGTTACAAATGAATATTTAAAAACAGGTAAAAAAATAAATAAAACATATTTACTTGATAATTATGAAGAAAATAGTAATTTTCCAAACATTGAAAGAGTAAATAAAATGCAAATGGACAAATTAGTTAAAGCAAATACGCAAGGAATTGTTCTTGATATAGATTATGAATACTCTAAATTAGAAGAAATAACAAATAAAGAAAACCCATTAATTGTTATACTTGACCATTTAGAAGATCCCCATAACCTAGGCGCAATCATTAGAACTTGCGAAGCAGCAGGAGTTGATGGAATAATTATTCCCGAAAACAGAAGTGTAAGCGTTAACTCAACGGTTGTTCATACATCCGCAGGAAGTATTTTCAATATGAAAATTGTTAAAGTTGTTAATCTAAGACAAACAATAACCAAATTAAAAAAAGAAGGATTTTGGTTTATCGGAACTGATATGGAAGGAACGGACTATAAAAAAATAGATTATAAAGGAAAAACTTGTATCATAATCGGTAGTGAAGGCTTTGGTATGTCAAGAATAATAAGCGAGGAATGCGATTATAAAGCTTCAATAAAAATGAACGGAAAAGTTAATAGTTTAAACGCAAGTGTTGCAGCCGGCATTATTATATATGAAGCTATCTATCAAAGAAACAATGAAATATAATGACAATGAATTAATTTATTACATTAAAGAAGGTAATAGTGATGATGGCAATATATTATATGAAAAATATTATCCATTCATAAAATCATTAGTATCTAAAATGGCTAAAGTCTGCAAAAATAGCGTGCTTGAAGAAAATGATTTATACCAAGAAGGAATGATTGGACTAATAAACGCCATTAATAATTATGATGAATCAAAAGACAATAAGTTTTATACATATGCCAAAGCTTGTATAGAAAAGAATATCATTTCAGCTATTGTATCAGCAAATAGAAAAAAACATAAAATAATGAATGAATCAATATTGATTGATGATGCAAATATACAATTATTTCAAACAAGCAGTTCCCAAGATAAATTAATTGACGCTTATGAAGAAAGAGAAATGCTAGAGCAAATAAGAAATAATCTTACTGATTTTGAAGAGCAAGTTTTACTTTTAAGACTTGGTGGATTAGCAAATGATGAAATAGGTCAAATACTAGACTCCAATTTAAAATCAGTGCAAAACGCCTTACAAAGAATAAGAACAAAAACCAAAAAAATATTAAACAAATAGGTATTTACTTGTTTGCTTTTTTTGTTTATAATTTAAATATGAGAGAATTTATAGAATATTTAAAAGTAGTTAAAAACTATTCGGATAATACAATTAACAATTATGAAATCGATATAGATGAATATAAAGTTTTTTTAGACCATAAAGGTATAACTAATTATGATGTTGACTATAAAACAGTTCGCGAATATGTCGAATATTTAAGCAAATTAAAATATAAAAATACAACCATTTCAAGAAGAATAAGTGCACTTAGAAGTTTTTATAAGTTTTTATATAAGAAAGGAAAAGTAAAAGCAAATCCAATGCCCTTAATCAGTAATCCCAAAAAAGAAAAAGTCTTACCAAAATTTTTATATATTAATGAAATCGAAGAATTACTAGGAGAACCCGATGATACTATTCAAGGAATAAGAGATCATATGATAATGGAAGTTCTTTATTCAACAGGTATAAGAGTAAGTGAACTCGTTAATATTAAAATAAAGGACATTGATTTTAATAATAAAACAATTCGTATTATGGGTAAAGGATCAAAAGAAAGAATAGTTATTTATGGTCATGTTTGTCAAAATGTTTTAAATAATTATTTAAACAAATCAAGGAATTTAATCAAAAACTCTAACCAAACAGACTATTTAGTTTTAAATCTAAACGGACATAAATTAACAGATCGAAGTGTTAGAAACATTATAAATAAATATATGGAAAAAACAAGTATTCAAAAACACATAAGTCCCCATACCCTAAGACACACCTTTGCAACTCATTTACTTGATAATGGTGCGGATTTAAAAGCAGTTCAAGAATTACTAGGACACGCCGATCTAGGCACAACACAAATATACACACATGTATCAAATGAAAGACTAAGAGAAGTTTATTTAAAAACACATCCAAGGTCTTGAATAATTAAAAAAATTATGTTATATTTTCATAGGAGGGTAAGAAAATGGCAACACTAAGATTTAGGTATTCACCAATGAATGCTGGCAAGAGTTCAAACCTTTTACAGGTTGCTCATAATTATAACGAAAGGGGAATGAATGTTTTGCTTATGAAACCTTCGCTTGATACAAAAGGTGATGATACAATTGTCGCACGAGGTATGAAGGATTCAAGAAAAGTAGATTATTTGATAACTCCTGATATGAATGTATTTGATTTAGTAGTAAACTACTTAAAACAAAATAATAAGGAATATACTGATAATAGTTTTTTGATTGAAAGAATTAAAAAAATTGAAAATGATCCTAAAAAGATAGATGCAATGTACAATGTTATAAATGATTATTTAGTTAATCAAGGCTATGATAATAAATTTGATAATATATTATCAGCAATACTAATCGATGAGGCTCAGTTTTTAACCGAAAAACAAGTTAAAGAATTATCAGATATAACAGTTATTTTAGATATACCAGTTATATGTTTTGGCTTAAGAACAGATTTTAGGGCAAATCTATTTCCAGGAAGTGAAGCATTATTTAGATATGCAAATAGCCTAGAAGAATTAACAACCGTTTGCGTTTGTGGTAAAAAAGCATTACATAATGCTAGACTTGTTAACGGAAAATATGTTAATGATGGCGATCAAGTTGCAATTGATGAACAAGATGATGTGACGTATATATCATTATGTCCAGAACATTACCGCGAATTTGTATATGGAATTGACATTTCTAATGAAAAAAAGAAAATTAATAGATTAATAAAGAAAAGGTAGAAAATAAAACTGATAAATGTTATAATATTATCAGTTTTTTTGGAGGAAAAAGATGAAAATACAATATGAACTAATAAAAAATTGTGGAAAGGCAAGACACGGCTATCTAAAAACAAATTATGGAACATTCGAAACACCTATGTTTATGCCTGTTGGAACACTTGCAAACGTTAAACTTCTAACACCTGAAGAATTAAAAAAAGAAAAATGCGCAGTTATATTATCAAATACTTATCATTTATGGCTAAGACCAGGAGCTGAAATTGTTCATAAAGCTGGCGGTTTACATAAGTTTATGAATTACGACGGACCAATTTTAACTGATTCTGGTGGATTTCAAGTATTTTCTCTTGCTAAAAAGAATGATATAAGTGAGGAAGGTGTTAAGTTTAAAAGCCATATTGATGGAAAAAGTTTGTTCTTAACACCAGAAGAATCAATAAGAGTTCAAAACTTACTTGATAGTGATATTGCAATGTCATTTGATGAATGTCCACCATATCCAGCATCTTACGAATATATGAAAAATTCAGTAGAAAGAACATTAAGATGGGCAAAAAGAGGAAAAGATGCATTTAACAATGAAAATCAATCACTATTTGGTATTGTTCAAGGCGGAGAATATGAAGATTTAAGAAAACTTTCAGCTACCGAAACTGTAAAAATGAATTTTGATGGTTATTCAATCGGTGGTACTTCGGTTGGTGAAGATAAAGAAACTATGCATAAGATGATTGATTACTCAATCCCATACTTACCTTTAGATAAGCCAAGATATTTAATGGGAGTAGGTGAACCTCTTGATATAATTGATGGAGTTGTTAGAGGAATTGATATGTTTGATTGTGTTTTGCCAACAAGACTTGCAAGACACGGTAACGCATTTACAAAGTATGGAAGAATTAATTTGAAAAATCTAAAGTTTAAAGAAGACTTCGGTCCGGTTGATGAAACCTGTGATTGTTATACTTGTACACATTATACTAAAGCATATATCAGACATCTAATTACATCGAATGAATCATTAGGTGGTAGACTACTTTCAATTCACAATATTAGATTTTTAGTTAAATTATGCGAAGATTTAAGAAAAGCAATTGATAGTGATACTTTACTTGAGTACAAGGAAGAATTTGAAAAAAATTATAATTCAAACAAGGAATAATATTAATTATTCTTTTTTTAAACTAAACGTTGACAAAAATTAGGAATAATGATATAATCTTCCTAGATAAAGGAAATAATAAGTATGAATAACTATGATAAAATTTTAAAGTATGCCGAAGAGAATAACGGATATGTAACAACAAAAGAAATTGAGAATTTGAAAATTAATAGTACATTTCTGTCTAATTTGGTCAATAACAAAAAAATAGAAAGAGTTGGCAGCGGAATTTATAAACTCCCTGAATACCCAATTGATAATTTTTATATTCTATCAAAAATAAGTAAAAATATGTGCTATTCACACGCTACAGCATTATATTTACACAATATGTCTGATAGAATCCCTTTAATTTATGATGTTACTGTTCCATATAATTATAGTGGAAATTTATTAAAAAATCCAAATGTTTCCTTAAGGTATGTAAAAGATGAGGTCTTTGAACTCGGGATGATTGACATCAAAACAATTAACGGTTTAACAATTAAATGTTATGATATAGAAAGAACTTTATGTGACATTATCAAAGATAAAAATGATATGGATAAAGAAATATACTCAAAAGCATTAAAAGAATATGCCAATAGCCAAAATAAAAATATTATAAAGCTAGTTAAATATTCTCAAAAATTAAATGTTGAACGTGAAGTTGTAGAATTAATGGAGGTGCTTTTATGAACTCAGATAAATTAAATAGTATTATAAGTAAACTATCTAATAGTAATAATAACTTAGCATACCATCTTCATCAAATGTTTTTCTTTGAACGTGTTTTAGAAAGAATAGCAAATAGCAAGTATAAAGATAATATTATTTTAAAAGGTGGTGTTTTGCTCTCATCAATCGTAGGCGAAGAGCTTAGAACAACTAAAGATATTGATACCACATTAAAAGGCTTGCCGTTAACAGAACAAACTATAAAAAATATTTTTGAAGAAATACTATCCGTTACAATCGATGATAATGTTTCCTTTGAAATTGTTAGTATTAAGGACATTAGATTAGAAGATGAGTATGGCGGATATAGAATTAATGTCAAAGGAACTTTTTATAAAATTAGGACTAATTTTTTCATAGAAATAACAACTGGTGATGTCATTACACCTAGAGAAATGAGATACAAATATGATTCAATTTTTGAAAATAAAAAAATTAATATTATGGCATATACAATAGAAACGGTAATTGCAGAAAAGTTTGAAAGTATTATGAAGAAGAATATTACAACAACAAGAGCAAAAGATTTTTATGATTTATATATGTTAATAAATAAGCATAGAAATGAAATTGATAATCAAAACTTGTTTCGGGCAATAGAAAACACATTTAACAAAAGAAATACTCAGTTTAATATTGAAGAATTTAAAGACATTATCGAAATGATAAGTGAAAGTTCAACGTTAAGAAGAGTATATGCAGACTATCAGGAAAAATTAGATTATACTAAAAATGTTAGCTTTGATAATACAATTAATGCACTTGAAAATGTAGTTGATATACTAGAAGGAGAATTAGCAGAGGTATAATATGGTAATAACAATTAAAGATGAAAATAACAGGTTTGGAGCCAGAGTATCAGGAATAATTTATAATAAAGATAAAACAAAAATATTTATGCAAAGACAAGGAAATCATGATTTTTATATGTTTCCTGGCGGACGCATTGAGTTGCACGAAGATTCTCATAGTGCAATCAAAAGAGAATTAAAAGAAGAACTTAACATTGAAGAAGATATTAAACTATCATATATTGGTGAAAGTTTTATTGACTTTCCAAACCTAAAATATCACGAAATTGGGTTCTTCTATAAACTTACAATCGATGAAAATAAGTATGAATACTATGATGAAGAATATGATAGTTTAGATTTAACTGAAGGCAAATCTAAATATAAATGGATTAAAATAGAAGAACTTGATAAATATAAAATTAATCCAGAAATAATGAAAGAAAAGCTAAAAGAAGATAATAATGAATTAGTTCATTTTATCTACCGAGAATATTAATAATGCTTGTAATCAATAATTAATTTATTGATCAAGTATTTTTATTTAGAAATAACAACTAAAATAATTTTTATTAAAAAACATATAATTGATTGGTGAACAATATGTTTTTTAAAAATATTCATATGAGAATTAAAATTATAAGTTTGGTTTTTATTGTAATTACCCTATTAATAATAGGAAAAATATTTTATGTCCAAGTATTTAGTTATAAAAAATTAAATAGTAATGCAAACGGATTATGGAGTAGGAACTTACCAGTCGAAGGAAACAGAGGACTAATCTACGATATGAACGGGAATGTTCTTGTTAGTAATACTACAACCGTATCACTTGTTTTAATACCAAATCAAATTACTGATAAAGAAAAAACATCAAACGAACTTGCTGATATTTTAAATGTTAGTTATGATGAAATGTATAGACACGTTAGTAAAAAAACATCAATTGAAAGAGTACACCCTGAAGGAAGAAAACTATCATTTGAAACAGCAGATAAAATCGAAAAATTAAAATTGCCCGGAGTTTATCTATTAAAAGAAGCAAAAAGGAACTATATATATGGTTCAATGTTAAGTCAAACAATCGGCTTTGTAGGTGTTGATAATCAAGGATTAAGTGGATTAGAACTTATGTATGATAAGTATCTAAAAGGTGCATATGGTGCGATTAAGTATTATTCAGATGCCAAAGGTAACAAACTAGAACTACCAGAAGTTTACGTTAGACCAACTGACGGTATTAATATGACATTAACAATTAATCTAAAAATTCAAGAAGCATTAGAAAGAGAATTAAGTAATGCTGTTAGCAAATATAATCCAGATCATGCATTAGGCATTGTAATGAATCCTAAAACAGGAGAAATACTAGCAATATCATCAAGACCTAATTTTGAACCAAGCAACTATAAAGATTATGATATCGAAACGATCAATAGAAACTTACCTGTTTGGATGACCTATGAACCAGGATCAACTTTTAAGAACGTTGATACCATATAGTGACCTTATGTTATAAGGGTTTAATATATGGTTTTGTATTGAGATAAAGTGAGAAATGGGCTCTGATTAAATGAAACAGATGTGCGTAGTATAAAACATTATGAATGATGGAATTAAGGAAATTCAAGGGTGAAACAAAGTATTTAAGAAAATTGGCTTGAGGGGTTGTCTTTCAAATTGAATGCTGGTAGAATGTGATTAGTTAAAGGTTATACCTTTGATGAATTTAATATCATTTCGGTTGTTAAAAGAAATGGTAATATCGTTGATAGTGCATCACTAGGAAGTGTGTTCCTAGCGGGCTCTTAGGAGAAAATATAGTTTATATTTTCCTATCCGAAAGACCCCGTCATTACTAACCAAAAACAAAACTAATAATACTAATAACACTAATAACAACACTATTACTACTGCTATTAAAAAAGAAAGAAACACTAATAACACTGAAACAAGAGAAGAAACAAATATTACATTCACTTAACTAAAACTAAATATAAAGAATTACAGAAACAGAAGATGAAACATTCTTCTGTTTTATTATGCTCTAATATAAAATTCAGGATCAGTCGAATCGTCTTCTTGATTATGTTGAAATATATTTGGGAGGATAAATTATGAACAAAATTGAAGTAATGAAAAAGGAAGAAGAACAATCACATAAGAAATTTCTTGCTTATATAATTGCTGATATGATTTATATACATTACAAACATTACAAGAATGAAAAGTTTGAAAGTTACAATCAAGTTTATCATAGCAGTATGCAGTTCATTCATTATAGTGAGAAAGAACAAGAAGAAATTTATAAAAATGTTGATTCTATTCTTGAAGAGAAATATTATTTATTCTTTGCCCACAATGAAAAGGATGAACCTATCTATTTAGTTGATATCTCAGGAAAGGAAGATGAAGTATGTTAAATAATTCAATGTTAGTTGGAAGAATTAAAGAAATTGGGAGCAATGAGGATGATGGTGTTGCTAGTATTACTATAGCAGTACCTAGATCATATAAGAATGCAAATGGTGAATATGATGTTGATTCAATTCCATGTTTATTATTTAAAGGTGTTTCACAACCAGTAACAGAATACTGTAAAGTTGGTGAATTAATTGGCGTGAAAGGAAGATTGCAAATGAAAGATAACTTTATGCAATTAGTTGCTGAAAAAGTATCGTTCTTGCAGTCAGGTAGTTAGAAATGGAGTTAATTTATAGTACAGGTGGTAGAGAGAAATACTTTAAAGCGAATGTTGTTGGTGATTGTGTCTGTAGAGCCATAGCTAATGCTACAGGAATGGATTACAAACAAGTTTATGATTTAATAAATAGTTATGCTAAGAAAGAACATTTAAGTAAAAGAAAGAAAAAGAAGTCTAATGCTAGAAATGGTGTTACTAAAGATACTATATGGAGAATACTTACTGATTTAGGTTGGAAGTGGATACCCACAATGTTGATAGGTTCTGGTTGCCAAGTCCACCTAAACGAAAAGGAACTGCCTGATGGTACATTGATAGTTAGTGTTTCAAAACATTTAACTTGTGTTAAAAATAGAAAACTATATGATACCTATGACTGCTCTCGTGGTGGAACTAGATGTGTCTATGGTTACTATATAAAAGAAAGAAGTTGATAATTCTATGAATGGTATTGAAAGGTTAAAGAAATTAGCAGAGGGACAAGAAAATCCTCCTCTACTTAGGGTTATAGAGTATTTAGTTAATATAGATGAGTTAGATGAAATGTATCTTAATGTTGATAAGTCGTTAAAAAGTATGGTTGATTATATAAAAGATATGGCTAAGAAGTTATCAAAAGATGGTTACTGCTGGGTTGAAGATACTACTGTTTATGAATGGACAATTAATTATTGGAGTAAATCAGATGAAGAATTAGGTATTAAAAGAGTTATACCTACTCCTAAAACTAAAGCTGAAGTAACACGTGATGAGGTTATACCAGAAGTAAAACAGGTAGGCCAGCTATCATTATTTTAGAGGTGGTTAAATTATGGGGTATATCAATAAAAAATTGCAGAACCTTATAAAATCTATGGATAAAACATTTTCAGTTGGTCTAGGTGTACGAAAATGGTTGAGTCAAAGTATCTACCTTAAACATAACCTTGTACTTAAGTCAAAAGATGGTTACTACTGTACTAATTGTAAGAATAAGTTTCATTCAACTGTTAAAGTTGGAGAATATACTATATGTCCTAAATGTAAGCAAGAACTATTAGTTAGAATGAAGACATTACAATATCAAACTTTCAAAGATGATTTTAGAATACTTGAATTTATTGATGGTTACTTTGTACTAAGGGGCTTTGAGGTGCTATCAAGATATAGTAATTATCAAGTATCACATAAGTATCAAGAGTATCAAAGATTAGTTATATCCAAGGATAAAATACATCTACTTGCATCTAACCTTCTTAAAAACTATATGGGATATCTTTCTGTTAGTCATAATGAAAAGCATACTAGTTGGAGACTACTAGATAGTCAGTATAGATGGTATATGTCTAGAGGGAGTATCTACTGGGGAGGGCTAGAGAGGGATACTGATGGTACTGTATATCACTACTGCCCTATACAGAGGGTACTACAATCATATACTGGAGATACTAGTATAGAGATATTACTTCAAAGAATATTAAATAACCCTACATCATTTGAACTGTTATCTAAATTAGAACTTACTAATCTTGCAATTGATTGTGATGAGTTTACAAATAAGGGCTCATTTGAAAATAGATTTGGTGTTACTAAAGATTATCTTCATTTTATGGTTAAGTACAATTTGACTTATAATGAACTGGAAGTTCTGCAAGTAATTAAACATAAGAATATAAGAAACGTTAAGAAGTTAAGTAAATTAGACAATTTTAAAGAACTATCCACTTATTTAGATATGGAAAAAGCACTATCTAATGGTCTTAATGAAACTAATGAACATTTATATAAGGACTATCTTGACTTTGCTAAGCGTTTACACCTGAATATGAAAGACAAAAGGGTTTTATACCCTACTGACATAGTTAAATCCCACGATGAACTTATGCACCAAGTAGAAACTATTGAAAACCAAGAAATCATTGAGAAAATTAAAATTAGGTATGGAGAACTAAAGCAATTAAGTTATCACGATGATAAGTATGTGGTTTTCCCTGTTCCAAGTTTGTCAGATTTAATTCGTGAATCTGAAGTACAAGATATATGTATTAGGAGTTACAACGAAAAGTATGCTAATGGAGAGACCAATTTATTTTTTATGAGAAGTATAAAAAATATGAGCAAACCGCTTGTAGCTATTGAAGTTAAGGATGGAAGAATTATGCAAAGTCGTGGTAAAAGAAATAATGATCCTACTAGAATGCAGAAAGCATTTATAAATAAGTGGGAAAATGAAGTTTTGAAAGGAAGTATGTTATATGCCTAGATTTGATATTGGAAAATTTGTTATGACTAAAGGCGTAGCAAGTGAAATAGATAAAAATCCGAATTATAAGATGGAATTGCTTGATTGCTTAACAAGGTATTTGAATTGTGATTGGGGTAATTTATGTGATACTGATAAATTATTAAATGAAGATGCTATTAAAAATGATGAAAGGATACTAGCAAGGTATAACACTTCGTGTGGTGATATTTATATCATAACAGAAAGGGATAGAAGTTATACTACTATGCTGTATGTAGGTGAATATTAATGAATATATATGAGCAAACCGCCAAGAATATCAAATATTATCGTAAGTTGAAGGGATTAACACAGGATGAAGTTGCTAAATTAACAGGCTATTCGCCAGAATATATAAGAAGAATTGAATCTCCACATGGGAAGAAGAAAGGTTTTACATTAAAGGCAGTATATATAATATCTTTAGCATTAGAAGTTCCTATTGAGGAACTATTTAATGATCGAACTTAAATAGCTTAATTCAAAATCAGTACATCAATATTTTTAGATGTGCTATGCTTATACCTGAAAGGAGAATATGTTTTATCAAATGTTATCAATTAAATCATTTGTGAATGGTTGTTCTGGTGAGAGATTAATATCTCATTCTACTCTCAAAAATAGAGGTTTAACAAATTCGCAAGAGTACTATGTTTTTCATAAGTTGTGGCCAGAATTTAAGAACATGAAAGGAAATTTGCATATATTAAGTGAGTGGGATTTTGATACTACAAGTTCCGCTTCTTTACAACTTAAATTATTTGAGGTGGAAGATTATTCTATTAAGCAAACTGGTCGAGGGATAGACTTACTTATTGTTGATTATATTCAATTGTTTAAGCAGTATATAGCTAAAAATCCCGTGCAAGGAGAATATAATGTATTAACCATGTGGGTGAATGATTTTAGGAAGATGGCTTTAAACTATTTAGGTCAAAATAGAGAAATCCCTATCATACTGTTATCACAGTTAAATCGCGATGCATGGAATGATGATAAGGCAAGATATAAAGCTAGGACTAAAAACAATTCAACAAATAAGTACAATACCGAGTATCAACCATCAAAAAGTAAAAACAGCGTTATCGTTCCTGATGTAGTCATTTCACTTTCTCAAATTGCAGGATGTACAGAAATAGCAAAGTCTGCGGAACAAGTATTTGCGATATATTCTGATGAAACATTTAAGGCAAGCAATCAGTGTTTGATATCAGTCATTAAATGTAGAAATGGTGAAACTAGAATGGAACCAGTAGTAACATTTATGGATCCTAAATACTACATTATGGGAGTTGATTCACAGGGGAAAAATGGTTTTGATGGAACACTAAGTGATTTGCTATCGGATATAAAAGATGTGGCACCTATTGATTTTGATTTTGACAGTACATCTACTGAAATTAAAATTTAGTGATGAAAGGATGAAAACAAAATGAAGTATAAAGAAATGATGTATCATGCAGATTTCATGATAAAATAATTAATAAGAGTATCTTTAATGTCGTTAATTAAGGAGAACAAGATTAGTGTTAATAATAATAGTTACAATGAGAAAGATGTTCAAGCATGGATGTCAAAAGTAAAAAGTGATTTTAATATCATGGTTGATGAGGGATTAGAGTATTATACTGATTATTTCAAAGATTTAGATAAATTCAAAAACGCTACCTTTATCGATAAATGCTGAATCAGGTTATTGCTCATAAATACTATTATAAAATAGTATATGGATTTACGGGTTATCATAATACTAATTATCTCTTCATAAGATTAAGTGACGTATATCAATAATAAGGAAAGGATGATTATATGAAATTAAATACAATTACAGAGTTGCAATTACAACTTATCATCAATAACAACCTTTACAAAAAGAACATTATTGATGAAAATACATTTTCAAAAGCAAATGAAAGATTGTTGAAAATGATTAAAACATTACAAGTAGCATAAAAGTTATAACAATATATAGCAAAGGTGGTGGAAGATTATGAACTATTATGAAATAGTTAGTGCAATAGCACGTGGTGAGAAGATTTATAATCTTCCACTACGGGTTACTTACTATTGCCGTGTTTCTACTGATAGTGATGTTCAACTAAATTCATTAGATAATCAATTAGATTACTATGAAACATATATTAAGAAAAATAAAGCATGGTCATTCGTGGATGGATATATTGAAGAAGGTGTCACGGGAACACGAGCAGATAAAAGACCATCATTTATGCGAATGATAAGAGATGCTAAATTAAACAAATTTGATTTAATTATAACAAAGGATGTTTCAAGATTTGCTCGTGACCTAGAGGATAGTATTCACTATATTAGAGAGTTAAAATCATCAGGAGTTGGGGTGTTCTTTGAAAATCAGTCGCTTAATACATTTGATCCAAACTCTGAACTAACTCTTAACATATTATTTAATATCGCACAAGAAGAATCTAAGAAAATTTCTGCAAGTGTTAAGTTTGGATACCGTAAGGCGATTAGTCAAGGGCATGTACTTGGTTCATCTAATATAACTGGTTATAGAAAAGATAATTGCAAATTAGTTATTATCGAAGAAGAAGCGAAGATGATAAGAAAACTATTTGAACTTTATGCAACTGGTGAATATGGATTTCATAAGTTGGCAAAGAAATTATCTGATGAGGGATACCTTAATAAAAAAGGAAGAATTTATGATAAGGACTCTCTTAAAAGGATGATACAAAATCCAAAGTACAAAGGATTTTATAGGGCTAGAACATATGAAATTTTAGATTACAGAACCAAGAAAAGAAAGAAAAATACTGAGGAAGATCAAGTTATATACAAGTGTACTGATGGAAGTGTTCCGGCAATTGTTTCTGAAGAATTATGGGACAAAGCAAATGAAGTATTAAATGCTAGAGTCAAAGGCTATGCAGACAATAATTATTGGTCCGGTGGCGTTAAGTATCCTTTTAGTTCTAAAATCTATTGTAAGGAACATAATACTAACTTTCAAAGGTCACATGGTAGCAGAAGAAAAAACAGACCTACTTGGAGTTGTGGATTATACTTACAATATAGGCTTAGTTCGTGTAGTTCACCTATTATTGCCGAAAAGGATTTATACAATATATTCATGAAAATAATGGATACTATTATTCCAGAAAAGAATCATATTATAGATAATATGTTAAGAATTTATGAGAGCATAGATAAATCTAATAAGTATGATGATGAATTAAACGAAATAGATAAACAACTGAAAATCGTTGAAGACAAGAAGTCATTAGCACTTGATTTGGTTCTTTCTGGTGAACTTAGAAAAGATGAACTCAAAGTGCAATTTGCTAACTTTGAGAATAGAATTAAAGACCTAAGTAAGAAGAAAACAAAGATTTTAGAACAAATAAGTATATTAAATGAAAGAGATAGTAATATTGAAAAGATTACGAAGTCTATTCAAGAAGAAATCAGTGGTGGCTCTTTGGAAGATTTTATTAGAAAGTTTGTTGATGAAATCATCGTGTCAAAAATAGATGATGATAGATACAATATAAAACTAGATATATATTTGAATCTATTAGGTAATGAATTGCCAAAAATCAAAGGGGAAAGACATATAGATGGTGCTACTTCTGATGATATTCTATATTTAGAAAATCAAACTTGTGACACTATCGAGATTAAGAGAGCGATAGATAATCCAAATAGATTTACATACAATGTTTATTTAAAAAATATCTAATTATATTTTTTTCTTTTTTTTTTTATTGAAATGATGTATAATATATTTATAAGGAGGAATAATATGTTAGATGGAAAAGTTGCTGTAGTAACAGGTGGTACTCGTGGTATTGGATTTGCTACAGTAAAAAAATTTTTAGAAAATGGAGCAAAAGTATTTCTTTTAGGATCTAAAAAAGAAAGTGTTGATAATGCAATTGATAAGCTTAAGAGTATAAATGATGATTACGAAGTAGATGGAGATTGTCCAAATTTATGTGATTTAGCTTCAGTTGAAAAAACATTTAATCATATTGTAGAAAAGTATGGAAAAATTGATATCCTAGTTAATAATGCAGGAATGAGTGCAATGGATAAAATCTATGATTACAAAGAAGAAAACTTTAAAAAAATAATTGATTTAAATGTAAATGCTGTATTTAATTGCTCACGTGCTGTTGTAGATTATATGAAGAAAAATGGGGGAGGAGTAATATTGAATACTTCTTCAATGGTTAGTATTTATGGACAACCTTCTGGCTGTGGATATCCAGCTAGTAAATTTGCGGTAAATGGTCTTACAAAATCATTAGCTAGAGAATTAGGTAAAGATAATATAAGAGTTAATGCTGTAGCACCTGGAGTAACATTAACTGATATGATGAAAGATGTTCCTGATAGTGTTATAGAACCTATTATTAAAGGAATCCCTTTAGGTAGAATTGGTACTCCAGAAGATATAGCAAATGCATTTTTATTTTTAGCAAGTGATATGGCAAGTTATATAACAGGAGTTATTTTATCTGTTGATGGGGCAGCAAGGAGTTAATTATGGATAAGAAAGTTTTAAGAAACCTATCTTATGGTGTTTATGTTGTAACAAGTAGAGATAAAGATAAAAATGTTGGTTGTATTGCAAATAGTATTATGCAAGTTACTTCAAATCCTTCTGTGATTGCAGTTAGTATTAACCATGATAATTATACTAATAAAGTAATTAAAGAAAATAATAAGTTTGGAGTTTCAATATTAAAAGAAACAACTGATGCAAAGATTATAGGAACATTTGGATATAAATCGAGCAAGGATACTGATAAGTTTGATGGAATCAATTTTAAAGAAATTTCAGAAATACCTGTTTTAGAAAATACTTGTGGATACATGGTTTGCAAAGTAATTGATACTATGGAAACTTCAACCCATACAATTTTCTTAGGTGAAGTTATAGAAGCTGATGATTATAGTACTGAAAATGCTATGACATATAAGTATTATCATGAAAATTTAAAAGGAAGTTCACCTAAAAATGCACCTACATATGAAGAAACAAGTACAAGTCAGGTTGATAAAGAAAGTAAAAAAAGAAAATGGAGATGCTCTATTTGTGGATATATCCACGAAGCTGATGAATTACCTGATGATTTTAAGTGTCCTATATGTGGTGTTGGTAAAGAATATTTTGAATTAGTTGAAGATTAATTTTATTTGAAAGGATAAAAATATGTTGTTAATTGAATATCCT
>HF993309.1 GCA_000433875.1 Firmicutes bacterium CAG:884 | reverse complement strand
TTCATTTAGGCACTTTTATCTTTTAAAACGCGATATTTTTTACTTAATACAATTACTGTAATTGTTAGTCCTAAAGTGATAATTCCAAGTATTCCTATTACAACATAAAGATTACCTGTTGATGGGACTTCATTTAGGTGAATTATATATGTCATTTCATTACCTTTGGTGTCACCCATTACTTTTATTTTTATGTCATTTGGATTATTTTTTAAATTACTATTTCCAAAGATATTTACTTTTGATGATGGTGTATTTAATTCGTAGCCAAAGTCTAATGAATTTGTTCTTTTATCATAGTTAATTGTATATTCATAGATATTTGGATCAAATGAGGGCATTAATTCATAACCATATATTTTTAAATCTTTTAAGATTGCTTCATTTTCATCTAATCTTTTTATGTTATAAATATATTCTGTTTCCATTCCGTTTTCAGCTGTTACTTTTATACTATATTTGTTGTCACCAACTTTTAAGTTTAAACTTTCATATGCTTCATATTTTGCTTTAGCATCATTTAGTGCGATTTCAAAATTTAGTTTTTTTACGTCATATGCAACCGTTATATTGTAATTATATAGAGTTGTTACAAAGTCATATGGGATAGTTGTTGATCCGTTTTTTATAACTACATTTTTTAATTTTGAGTCACTTGATCTATCATCGTTCGCACGTACTACTGTTAGATAGTATTTATTTTCTTTACCTGTTTCTGCTATTGTTGATATTATGTACTTATTTTCGCCTGTTTCTAATGCTTTATTTCCAAGTCCTTTGATTTGGCATTTGTTACATTTAGCGCCTATATTTATATTTGATACATTATAGTCAACATATACAACATAGCTATTGATATCTTTATCGAATTCAGGCATTAGTTTTCCTTTATTTACCGATAGTGATGATAGCGTACTTTCATTGCTTAAGCCTTTAATGTGAAAGTCAAGATCGTTTTTAATACCTTTTCCACATCTTTCTTCAACGCATTTTACATAATCTGTTTCATAGTTTGAATAGATTGTCGTGTCTTGTTCAAAGACATTTTCTTTCACTTGTAATTTTAATGATATAACGATATTTTCTACATCTTTTTCAATACTTATATAGTTTGAATGAAAAGCATATTCTACTAATTGATTTTTTGATTGGGTTACACTTTTACTATAACCTGTTACTTCATCTAAAATAAATGTATTGCTTACAAAACTTTTATTTTCTTCTTCAACTATGCTAAATATATTGCTATCATAATAGATTGTTGCTTTTCCTTTTTCGATTATATTATCTTCGCAGTTGTCGGTGCATTTTACTATATAGTTGATTGTAATAATGTCACCTTTTTTTATATCTTTTAGATTATTTCCTTTTTGAGGATACATTTCTATATATGACGATGCATATACAAATGGAATTAATAAAAAGCCTATAATTAAAATAAATATTTTTTTCATATTTTCCCTACCTTTATATATATTATACATCAATTAGAAAACAAAAAAAAGATGTTTTTCACATCTTATTTCGATAATGCTTCAACTAGTTCAGCTTTTTTCATTGAAGTATATCCTTCAATGTTTGCTTTTTTTGCTAGTTCTTTTAATTCTGCTACAGTTAATTTTGATAAATCTTTAGTTTCTTCTTTTTTAGTTTCTACCTTTTTGGTTTCTACTTTTTTAGTTTCTACCTTTTTAGTTTCTTTTACTTCAACAGTTTTACCTTCTAAAGCAGCTTTCGCTACTAAAACTAAACTTGCAAATGCTTTTGGATCAGCAATTGCGATTTCAGATAACATTTTTCTGTTAACTTCAACTCCTGCTTTAGCTAGTCCATTTATGAATTTAGAATAACTGATGTCGTTTTGACGGCAAGCAGCATTAATTCTTGTAATCCATAATTTTCTAAAATCTCTTTTCTTTTGTCTTCTATCTCTGTAAGCATAACTTAATGAGTGCATTACTTGTTCTTTAGCTGTTCTGTATAAACGATGTTTAGATCCAAAATAACCTTTTGCTTCGTTTAATACTTTTTTACGACGAGCAGCGTGTATTGTTCCACCTTTAACTCTTGGCATAATTCTTCCTCCTTATTTTACAATTAAACTCTTTATTCTTTTTAAATCTGTCTTATCTAATGCAGATCCATTTGCGCAACTTCTACTAAAACTTGCTGGTTTTTTACCTGTATTATGTCTACTTCCTGGTTTTCCAATTTTAATAGAGCCACTTTGTCTAATGTTTAGAACTTTCTTTGTACCTTTGTGTGTTTTTAATTTTGGCATAATATCCTCCTATTTTTCTTTTTTGGGTGCTAGAACCATAGTCATTGTACGAGCTTCCAATATTGGTTTTTGTTCTACTTGTGAACATCCATCTAAAGCTTCTGCAAATCTTAATAAAACTTTTAGTCCCAAATCTGTGTGTGCCATTTCTCTTCCTCTGAAACGAATTGATGCTTTTACTTTATGGCCTTTTTCAAGGTATTTTGATGCTTGTTTTACTTTTGTATCAAAATCGTGAACATCAATTGTTACTGATAAACGATACTCTTTTAATTCAAGATTAGTTTCTCTTTGTTTTTTTAAGTTTTCTTTATTTTTCTTTTTATTTTCGTACTTAAACTTGTTGTAATCCATTATTTTACATACTGGTGGATTACCATTTGGATTGATAAGTACTAAATCAAATCCTGCATATGATGCAAGTGTTAATGCATCCTTTAATGCTTTTGTTCCTAATTGTTCACCGTTTGGTCCAATAACCATAACTTCTTTTGCTCTTATTTGTTCATTTATAAACAAATTTTTTTCTTTATTTGCGATACCCGACACCTCCAACATAAAAAAAGTGGTATAAAATATCCACTTTAAAAAGACTTAACAAAGCTTTTTACCTATTGCTATTACAATCAGGTGAGAAAATGGATATTTCTTCTTTCTTTTTTTAAATTTCTACATTATTATACTTATAAAATATACGTTTGTCAACTTATTTTATTCATTTTTTTCGTCAATTACAACAATTTCTTTTTCTTTTCCGTCTCTTATTTTGATTTTTTCATAAGAGAAATTATTCCATACATCTGCAAAGCAGTCTACTAAGAAGAATATTCCTAGTATTCTAATTAATAGTTTTGCTGTTTTAAATGGGTTAATTATTACTATCAATCCGAATACAATAAATAGCATTGAAACTATTAAATCAATCCACCATTCATCAAGATTCATTTTCTTCAAATCAATTGCGTGTTTTACTTTTTCAAATGCATCCATCAATATAATCATTCCGGCTATGAATGGTATGATTGATACTAATACTTCTGGATTACATATTAGAAAAACGCCACATATTATTGGAACAATTCCAACTGTAAGGCCGTATTTTGAATATGTTGTTACTTTGTTATTGCTCAAATATCTTATTATATAATCAACACCAAACAATATTAATAGTCCGCCTATTATATAATTAATTATGTCATTTACTGTTCCTGGAAATATTACCATTAGTAAACCTAATATAAAATATACTATTGGCAAGAAATAATTAAAACTTTTTACTTTATTTACAACTTTCATTTCAATCACCAGAATAATTATACTACATTTTTATTTTTTAATAAATAGGTTTTATTTATATTTAAACAAAATAAATCAGGATTACTCCTGATTTATGCTTTTCTCAATCTTCTTTATTTCTTCAACTGTTAACCCTGTTACTTTTGAAATAAAATCATATGGCATTTTTTCTTTTAAAAGATTAATTGCGACTTGATTTTTTTCTTGCAAAGAACCTTGTTCAATGCCTTGTTCAATGCCTTGTTCGATGCCTTGGCTATTAGCATCAGCAATCATCTTATTCCTTAAAAAT
>HF993308.1 GCA_000433875.1 Firmicutes bacterium CAG:884 | reverse complement strand
AATTATACAACAAAATATTTTATATTACAATATCCTTTACATCAAAAAAAATCACTATTAGTGATTTCTAATCAATCGGCTTAAATAACAAAGATAAAACAAAAGAAATTATTATAGCCGAAACAATACCCGACTGCGCTAAATCAAGCATTCCCATAAATAACCCCATTATGCCTGCTTTATTAACCTCAGCCAAAGCACCATGAATAAGTAAATGACCAAAACTAGTAATCGGAATACAAGCTCCCCCACCAGCCCATATAATAAACTTATCATATAAACCAAAACTATCTAAAAAAGCCCCAACCACAACAAATATAGAAGTAATATGACCAGGTGTTAATCTAGTATTATCAAGTATAATTTGACCAATTAAACAAATAAGACCACAAAATATAAAAGCATTCAAATATATCATTTTATTACCTCCAAACTAATAGCATGCGCTATTGAAGGAATTGATAATTTTTGATTAATCAAAGTCGTATTGTGTAAAGATCCAGTTCCAACAATTAATACTTTATGCCACTTTCCTTCCTTCATTTTCTTAACAATATAACTATATGTAACAGCCATAACACAAGCTGGACCACTACCACCCGAATTAACCTCTTGACTATTTAAATCATATATCATACAAGCAGTATCATCATAATGTTCTAATTTAATATTGTAAGCCTCTTTTAAATAATCCTTCAATATTTTTTTACCAATCACACCAAGATCACCAGTAAAAACCATATCATAATAACCAATACTTCTATTCATATCTTTTAAATGCTTATAAATAGTATCACCAGCAGCACTCGCCATAACAGCACCCATATTATATACATCCTTTTGATTCATATCTGAAACAACCCCAATAGTAGACGATTCTATTTTAATATTTGATTTCGTTTTACTAACCAAACCACTAACCCCACCAGTTACCGTAAAAGTTGAACGCTTCGGTTTAGGTCCACCATATTCAACCGGATTTCTAAACTGTTTTTCAGCAGCATTATTATGTGATGAAACTGAACAAATTATATTTTTTAAACCACCTTGAATCATATTAGCAGCTATTATTAAGCCCTCTATTCCAGATGCACAAGCATTATAAATACCAAAATAAGGTATTTGCTCTTTTGATGCAACTAAATTAGAAGCCATCAATTGATTTAATAAATCACCCGATATAAAAAGATCTACCTTTTCTTTTTTTATTCCCAGTTTTGATAACAATAATTCTACACTTTTATTTAATAAAAAAGCTTCCGCTTGTTCCCAAGTATTATTCCCAAAATATAAATCATCATAACTATAATCAAAATACTTAACAAGTGGACCCTTTTTTTCATAAGGCCCTGTTATTACAGCTGTTTCTAATAAATATACATTTTCATATTTTTGTGTCATTTTATCCTCCAAATACAAGTGCTCTTACAATTCCAAATACATAAGCAGATACAATCCCAAACATTATAACAGTTCCAGCTAGTTTAAATATATTTGTGCCCACTCCTGTAACTAAACCCTCTTTTTTGTACTCAAGTGCAGCACTTTGCATAGAATGAGCAAATCCAGTTATCGGTATTAATAAGCCACACCTTGCAAAAGAAACCATCTTATCAAAGAATCCTAAACAAGTTAATAAACAGCCAACAAATATTAAAGTTATTATCATATATGTTGAAGCAATTTTAGTTGGTACATCTAATATATATGAATAAAAATCAACCAAAAGATTTCCTATCATTCCCATAAGACCACCAATTATAAATGCAACAATTCCATTTTTTAATCTATTTTCTTTTACTTCATACCTTTTTACAATTTCCGCATATTTTTTACTTTCCATATTTCCTCCTAATAGTATTATGGTTTTTTTGCATTTTTTCATACAAAAAATCCTAGCTAACTAGGATTTTAATCTTGTTTTTAGTTTTAAAAGTATTTTTTTCTCTTTTCTTGATACATCAACTTGATTCGTATTTAATAAATCAGCAACTTCCCTTTGTGTTTCCCCATACACATATCTACTATTTATTAATTCTTTTTCTTCTTTATTTAAGTTTTGCAACTCTTGTTTAAGTGCCACTAACAAAGCAATATCTTTTTCTCTATCTCCTATTACTTCATAAAGTGCTAGATCTTCACCAACTACTTTATCTAAACTTACAGGATTATTTATTTGCATTACTTCATCATATTCATATTCTGTTATATTTAATATTTTTATAATTTCTTCTTTTGTAGGTAAACGCATCAATTTTTGTGTGAGTAAAATGCTTACTTTATCAATTTTATATTTTAACGATAATAGTTGTTTACCATATTTTAAAGTATTATCGTTTATTACTTTCTTCATTTCACCTAATATATAAGAATAAGCATATGTTGAAAACTTTACATCAAATCTCGGATCAAAATTCTTATAAGCCATAACTAGTCCCATAAATCCAGCTTGATACAAATCTTCTTTACTTTTATAAAATTCAAACCTTTTTGCAAGTGATTTAACATATGGTTCATATTCTTTTATAATTTCATTTATATCTTTGATTATCCCTCCTTATATAAATATTACATTATTCATTTTTTTAATTTGTTCTAAACGTTTTATTCCTTTCTCATCACACTTTACTTTTGATTCAATTATTACATTTGAAAACCCATCATTTTCAAACAAATCAACTATATTATCTAAATCTTTTATTGTTCCTTCTACTAATTCACCTCCTAAAGAAATAATTAATGCTCCTTTTTTAAAAATTGTTTTTATTTCCAGCATTTTCTCACCTTGTCTAGTTTATCATATTCTTAATAGATTTTTTTAAATCCGACAAAAATAGAACATTTTTTAGTATTCCAATAGTCGACATCTTTTTCATCAATTACATATTTTAATTTTTTAATATACCTTTCATTATAATCTTTTTCATAATCGTATCTATTTTTTAAACTTTTTAGTTCTTTAGATTTACTATTAGCAATATCAACAACTCTATTTAGTTCTTTAAAGCAAGCATTTTTTAACTCAATTATTTTCTTATAATTATTCTTATTCTTTTCATAAATATTTTTATTATCATTTAATTCTAATTTGCATTTTTCATATTCTTTTTCTTTAATTTTTAATTCTTCTTTTAATTTATTTATTCTTTCATTATTATCCATCTTACATTTATTCAATTTATCATTCAAATCACTTATTTTATTTTTATTATCATCTTTTATTTTTTTAATTTTTTCCTTTAATTTTAATATTTCTTCATTCTTTTCTCTTTTAATACTTTCTAATTTTTCATTACTATTACTTTTTAATTCTTTTTCTAACTTCTTTATTTTATCATCATTTTCATTCTTTAGACTTTCTAAACTATCTATTTCCTCTTTATATTTTATAATTAAATTATTTAACTCTTCAATTTTCATCTCTAACTTCTTTATTTTATCATCATTTTCTTTCTTTAGACTTTCTAAACTATCTATTTCCTCTTTATATTTTATAATTAAATCATTTAATTCTTCTATTTTCATTTCTAATTTTTTTACTTTACTATCATCACTAATAGATACTATTACTTCTATTTCTTTTACACATTCTTCAAATATTAACTTTATTTTATATTTACCATCCACACTATAATCAATATTCCCCTCAATACTTTTCAAAGTATAATTCGTATCTAGCAAATCCTCCACTTTAATATTTTTATCATTAATTATATTCTTATAAAAGAAATAATATATTTTATAATCATTTACATCCTTATAAATATAATCATCATACCCCTCTTTACGATATTCACCATATTCAGGATTATAATACGTTTTATATAAAATCTCTTTTTTATCTCTCAAATGATAGAGCTTATAATTACCACTTTCCTTAATTTCTTCATAAGCAAGGCGATTATCCTTAAATTGTCCCTGACTTGATAGACAAACATCAATATTACCACCAGAATAAACAATCTCAAGCTCTAAATCCTTTAAATAATAAGCATTCTTTAAATCAAACATAACCTTTCCCTTAGTAGATAAAGCAATCGGTTTATCATCACCTAATTGAACAAGTGAACGGTAATTAATCGCTTTACCATTATAAAGTATATTTATAGATTCAAACTCAACCCTCTTCCCACTTTTATTATAGATATAAATATATCTTCCCTTTAATTCTTCATAATCCTTAACATTAAAATATTCATCAATTTGATAATCACTATAATCAACATAAACATTCTCAAGTAATTTAATTTCATCATAATTCATATAACTACTCTCAGTATATTTATACCACTTATAATTAATATCAATCTCACTAGCATTAACTGATAAAGCTAGTAATAAAATTAAAAATATCATATTTTACCTCCTCAAATATACTATACGAGATAGATATATCAAAATACTTTTAATTTTTTAAAATAATAATAAAAAGACCTATTTTTATTTAAAATAAGCCTCTTTTAATCAAATAAATATTCTATAAAACATATTTTTTTATAATTTAATTCAAAATCATTTATTCATTCATACCTTGATTACATTTTTTCAACTTCATCAATTGCTAGAATATTAAGCAAATTCTTAATATAATTATAAACTATCTTTATAAATGCAACATATGAAGCCTTATTATCCATATTTTGTTCATTTACAATATTACAATTATTATAGAATTTATTAAATAAACTACATATATCATATAACATTTCTGCAATATAATTAAGGGTTCTTTCGTTATAAGCATTTGTTAAAGCATTCGAAATTTCCGTCATCTTAACAAGAACATTTCTCATTTCATCATTACAAATATTAGTCATTTTTGAATCAATATCAACCTTATTTAAAATTGATTTAATTCTTACAATCGTATATAAAATATATGGTCCAGTCTTTCCATCAATCGAGCTAAACTTTACAGGATCAAATATATAATCCGTTTTTCTATATGGAAGTAAATCCGTATATTTTATAGTTGCGATCGTTAATTTATTGATAATTTCTTCTTTTTCCTCATCTTTTATTTCATCTTTTATTTTTTTAGAAATCTCATCTTTAACTAAACTAATTAATGTACTTAATTCCATAACTCCACCATCACGAGTTTTATATGGTTTTCCATCAATTCCATTTATTGTTCCAAAACCAACATGTTCTAGTTTTGCATTTTTAACTAAACCAGTTTTATAAGCAGCTCTGAAAACCTGTTCAAAATATAAACCTTGTCTGTCATCAACTACATATATTATTTCATTAGGATCAAATCTTTTAACCCTTGAATAAATAGTTGCAAGATCTCTTGTTGCATATATTGTAGCGCCGTCCGTTTTAATATATAAAAGTGGTGGCATTTCTTTTTTATCATCTTCTTTAGCAACATCAATTACTAAAGCACCCTCTGATTCATATAAATATGGTTTCATTATTTCAGTTGTTGCCGGAATATCTTTAAAACTATCTAATTCACCCTCAAACAAATCAAAATGACAATTTAGTTCATTATATACCTTCTTAATTTCAACCTTTGAGACCTCAACCATTTGTTTCCATAAATCAGTATATACTTTATTACCCTTATCAATTTCAGCAGTTATTCTTCTAACTTCTTCCATTCTTACAGGATCTTCTTTCGCAAGTTTACTAGCAAGCGGATACATTCTTCCTAAATCTTTAGCAGTTATTTCTAATTTTGGATATTCACCTTTATAATTCTTATCAAAATAGGGTAAATTAGGTTGTTCAAGTTCCAATTGCGATATTAACATACCAGCTTGTCTACCTAAATCACCCAAATGAACATCACTTATAACATTATTACCAAATAAAAGTAATAATCTTCTTAAAGCTTCCCCAATATTAGCTGATCTCATATGACCAACGTGTAAACTCTTAGCGGCATTCGCGCCTCCAAAATCAATTACAATTGTTTTAGGATTCTCTTTATCAACCATATCATTAAATGATTTATTATTAAAATAATTCATTAAATATTCATCAGTTAAAGATAAATTAATAAAACCTGGACCTTGTATATTAACATTTGTAAATCTACTATCTAAATTTTGGACGATTTTACTTGCAATTTCTCTAGGATTCATATGATACTTAGAAGCAAGTAACATTGAAGAATTTATTTGATATTGCCCAAACTCTTTTCTTGAAGAAGGTTCTAAAGAAACATTATCAATTTCATAACCTAAATTATTAATTAATTCTTTCAAATATTTTTCATTTTCTTTTATTAAACTCATTTTTTATTCCTTTCTAAATAGAAAGATTCTATGAGATATAGGGACGATCATAACCGTGGTACCACCCTATTTTCATAGAATCTATGCTCTTAATTTTAACGCTTTTTAGCGGTTTATACATAAAGGATGCGTTCATATAAATAATTATCTAGTAGTTTGCACTTGTTCTACCTCACTATAAGTTTTCTTTATATTACTAATTCCTTATCATCATATATTATTCTTCTGGTCTCATAAGCGGATACATTACAACATCTTTAATGTTGTCAGAATTTGTTAATAATTGAATTAATCTATCAATTCCCATACCCCAACCAGATATTGGTGGCATACCATATTCCATAGCTCCTATATAATCATAATCCATATCCATAGCTTCTTCATCACCATCAGCTTTTAATTTAGCTTGTTCAAGTAATCGTTTTTCTTGTTCAACTGGATCAACTAATTCTGAATAACCATTTATTATTTCAGCTCCATTTACAATTAATTGGAATCTATCAGTTATTCCTTTATCAAAATCATTTGATCTAGCAAGCGGTGATAGTTCTAGTGGATGACCTGTTAAATATACAGGACCTAAAATATTTGGTCTAGCAACCTTTTTATATAGATAATCAACTAAATTACCATAACCTAAGTTTTCAATTGGTGTTTCACTATCTAATTCAATCTTTTCTTCCTTTATTTTTTCAAGTAATTTTTCTTTTGTATCATATTCTTTTATGTCAATTCCTGAATATTTTTGAATTACTTCTCTAAATGTTACAGTTGGCCATACACCACTCATATCAACTACTTTATCACCTATTTGAACATCTAAATTACCAAATAATTTCATAATAATTGATTGTAACATTTCTCTTATAAATATCATATTATCACGATAGTTAAAATAAGATTGATAACATTCAATCATTGTAAAGTCTTGAAGATGGGTACTATCCATTCCTTCATTTCTAAAACAACGTGCAATTTCATATACTTTTGGAATACCAGCAACAATACTTCTTTTCATATATGTTTCTGGAGCGATTCTTAAATATACATCAATATCTAAAGCATTATGATGAGCCTTAAATGGTCTAGCAACTGCTCCACTTGGTTTATTATTTAAAATTGGTGTTTCAACTTCATAATAACCATGATTATCTAAATAATTCCTAAGCTCACGAATAAACTTCATTCTTATTAAGAATCTTTTTCTTGTATCTTCATTCATTATCATATCAACATAACGATTTCGATAGCATAATTCAGCATCTGTTAAACCGTGGAACTTTTCAGGTAATGGTTTTAAAGCTTTTCCCAAGAAAGTAAACTTATCTGCTCTTAAAGTTTTTTCACCTGTTTGTGTTGTAAAGATTTCACCTTCTGCACCAATAAAATCACCAACATCAACATTCGATTTAAAGAAAGCATAATTATCTTCTCCAACTAAATCAAACTTAATAGAAACTTGTAAATCTGATTCAATATCTCTTAATCTTAAGAAACTTAATTTACCCATTTTACGCATAAATACGATTCTTCCAGCAACGCTTACATTTTTAGTTCCATCTTCTAATTTACTTGCTTCAAGTAATGAATGTGTTACCTCGTAACGCTCAGGATACGGGTTACAATATTTTCTAATTTCTTCTATTTTTCCTCTTCTAACTAATTCTTGTTCACTGAATTGTCTCATAATATCATCCTTCCAAAGATTTCCTTTTCAATGTAATAATTATACTATAATAGGTTTATTTTGTCCATTTATTTTGAAAAAAACTTATGATTTTTTTATAAAAACCTCATTTTATATAAATGAGGTTTTCTATTTAATTATTTTTTTAAATAAATCATGCTTTAATTCAGTCATTTCTATTTTACTTGCAAATATAATACATTCACCTTTATGTTTTAAAAGAACGGTTGCATCATCTTTTATCATTTCAGCATTTTTAAGTTTACTTACAAGTTCACTACTTGATACATCAGCATAATCTTCTTTATTTTCATACAAAGATTTAATATCTCTTACATATACTTTATCTACAGTTTTAAGTATCTTAATTAATTCATCTTTAAATACCGTAAACCAATCATAACTATGTGGTTCAAAAACTACATATATTTTTAATTTTGGATATTTTTGTCTAACTGATGTTATAATTTTTTCTAATTGTTTTGGGTGATGAACATAATCATCAACAACAATCGTTTTGCCAATCTTGCGATCATCAAAGACTCTATAACAGCCATCATAATATTTTAGCAATTTTTGAATGTCTTTAGCTTCTAACCTTTTATAATAGCACAAACCTATAACTGCAAGTGTATCACGGAGCATATCAGGTCCATATATCGGCAAATCAAAATGACCATAATAATTATCTTCAACAAATACATCAAAAGATGTTCCACGATCATAATAATCTATATTAAGTGCTCTTATTTCGTTATTTTCATTAATTCCATAATAGAATATCGGTGAATTTACATTTAATTTTCTAACATGTTTATCATCACCATTTGCAAATACCATTTTATTTGCTTTATTAGCATATTCCGTATAAGCTTCCATTATTTCATCAATATTATGAAAATAATCAACGTGATTAATATCAATATTTGTTATAATAGCATATTCCATTGTATAATCACAAAAATGTTTTTTAAACTCGGACGTTTCAACAACGAATTCACGGCTCATCTTACTTGCAAAGCCTTCACCATTTCCAATCAAATAATTACAAGGATTTTCTTCTGTTGATAAAGTATGCGCTAGTAAAGATGCAACATAACTTTTTCCATAGCACCCAGCAACTGTAATGGTATCAAATAATTTTGTAAGACGCGCAACTATTTCATTATATTCATACACTCTTAAACCCATATCAAGTGCCTTTCTGATCTCTGAATGTTCTAAACTAACGTGTTCGCTTCTTACAACAACTGTTCCTGGTGTCATATAATCATTTTCATCAGTATAAATTGGAATATTTTTTCTTTTTAAAATATCTTCTGTAAATCTATATTCAATATTATCATCATAACCAGCAACTTCAAATCCTAAATCTTTTAGAATCTCAGCTAGACTACTAAGAAATACACCTTTAATTCCTACAATATAATATTTCATTTTTTCCTCCTAGCCAATTAGTTCTATTAAATATGGTCCTAGTATTAATATCATTATTAATGGTACTATAAATAGTACTGATATAATACTTACTCTATTTGGTATTTTATTTATTTTTTCCCTTATACTTAATACTCTTTTTTCCCTTAAATATTCTATTTGATCATACATAGTTGTTAAAATCCCATTACCAAACTTATTAGATTCTACTATATTTAATATAATATTATTTATTAAATCTGATGGGATTCTATATCTCATATCTATTAAAGCATCACTTACATTTTTTCCAAATTTTATTTCATACAATGTTTGCTTAAACTCTTTTGACAATTCTGTTTTAATAGATCCCGTTGTACTTTCTAAAGCACTCTCAATATTTTTTCCACTTTCAAGAGAAAGTGTGAATATTTCAAAAAACTCTAAAGCATCTTCTTCTAACCGATCAGCTCTATCTTTTATTTTTAATTCAACTACTAATATAAATAAATTATACCATATAATTGCAATTATTATTCCAAAAATATAACCAAAATCAAGTGTAAACATACACAAAATGTATACTAGTAATGTTGTTATTAATCTTGTATATAGGAAAAGGGATGTTTTATTACTTCCGATTAATTTTAATTTTTTTTCAATATATTTGGTATCATAAGCCCTAAAAAAACCAACTTTTTTCATTATTTCACATCCTTATTTTTAATATTTTCCTTATTATCAAAATATACATTATATAAAGAGCAATCGCTACTACTATTAATAGTATTCCAACACTACTTTTAAATAATGGATTAAAATATTCATTATTAATCATTAAGATTATTATTACAAAAATAATTGGTAAAACAAACAAGAAATTAGATATTAATTTTGGAGAACCTGTTAAGGCTTTATATTCATTTTTAATTTTCCTTGTATTAAAAAGATTCTTTTCAATACTATCAAATATTTTAACAACATCTCCACCTGTCTCATTTAGTATTTCAAGTGAAGCAGCTACATATTCAGCTTCTTTCAAGTTTAATCTTTCACTAAATCTTGCAAATGCATCATTTATACTTAAACCAAACTTAATTTCAGCATATATTTGTTTATATTCTTTTTGCATTGTTCCATTCATTTCTTCGCCAACAATTTTAATAGCTTGTTCTGGACTCGCACCTACTTTAAAAGCATTATTCATAATTACAACTGATTCAAGTAAATCTTCTTCCAATTTATCATGATACTTTCTATATAAAATAAGATATTTTATATCTGGTAAAAAATAACCAATTAAATATAAAAGTAATCCTTCTTCAACAGTTATAACATCTCCTAATATAGCTTTTGAAAAAGCACATATTATTACAAATAGAAATCCAAAAACAATTTTATGCGCAACTAAAGTAATTCCATTTTTTACTTTAAGTGTACTTAATGATACATATTTATTATATTTTTGTCCTTGTTTTTTAGCGATTCCAGAATTATTTAATATTTTAACAACAAACCTCAAAATATTCATATAAATATTTATAAAATAATCCATTACGCCTTCAGATGTTTGTTTTATACCTTGAACCGAATATTTACTTACTCTTTCAAATATTCTTTGTTTTCTTTTAAACCAAATAACAAATATAGCTAAAAGAATTATAATAATACCAAGCAACCCTTGATAAACCATTAATATATTATCATTGTTCTTTTTAACATTAACAATTACTGTTTTTGAAGCTTTGTTTCCACTTCCATCATATACTTCATAAGTTATTATTTGTGCGCCTATCTTATATAAATCAAGACTATTATAATTTGATTCAATTCTAGGATTAGCATCCATATTATCTTTTACAATTATAAAATCATTTGGATTAAAACTTTTTCCTTGTTTAATTGTTATTACTTTTTTAGTAAGTTCAATTACGGGTGCTTCTTTATCGATTATATATTCACCACTTTTAACTTGATTTATTTTATCATTTGAATCAAACAAATTAACTTCGATTTTATATATTCCACTTGAATCTAAAAGAACTGATGTTTGTTTGTTTTGACTTATTACTTCTTTTTTATATTCTACATTATCTTTATATAAAATTATTTCATATTTTTTTATATCAGCGCCAGGAGTGAAAGTTATAATAAGGCTTTCATTTGTTCCTTTTGATTCATACAAACTAAACATATTTTCTTCCACTTTGGCACCTCCTTTTAACCGAATATTTCTTCGATATTTCTTATTCCTTTTGATTTCATTTTCTTAACAACATTAGGCATTCTTTTATATACAACGAATTCTCCTACTACTGTTCCTAAATCCGTAACACTTTTTTGTCTAAAAGCAAATATTTCTTTTAAAGCAATTTCATCATCTTTAAAGCCTGTTACTTCAGCTATACTTACAATTTTTCTTTTACCATCCGATAATCTATTGATATCAACAACCAAATCAATCGCGCTTTCAATATATTCTCTTATGGCTTTAATTGGTATTTCCATTCCCGCCATCAATACCATTGTTTCAAGTCTATTTAAAGCATCACTTGGTGAATTAGCGTGTAACGTTGTCAAACTTCCTTCGTGTCCTGTGTTCATAGCTTGTAACATATCAAATGCTTCTTTTCCACGTACTTCCCCGACAATTATACGATCTGGTCGCATACGCAAAGCATTTATTACAAGTTCTCTTATTCCAATGTTATGAACTCCTTCATAAGTTGCTGGTTTAGTTTCAAGTGAAACAACATGTTCTTGTGATAATGATAATTCCGCTGCATCTTCAATTGTTACAATTCTTTCGCTTGGATCAATAAATGATGACAATACATTTAATAAGGTCGTTTTTCCAGAACCCGTTCCTCCACAAACTAATATATTTAGTTTTGATTTTACAGCAGCTTCAAGAAATCTTGCCATATAAGGTGTTAATGTACCTGCTCTTAATAATTCATCGATTGTTTTTAAATTTTTCTTAAATTTTCTTATTGTTAGTATTGGTCCGCTTACAGAAAGTGGTGGTATTATAGCATTCAATCGTGATCCATCTTTTAATCTTGCATCAACCATTGGTGTACTATTATCAATTGTTCTTCCAACTGGTTGGATCATTCTTTGAATTGTTCTAATTATATGGTCATCATTTATAAATGATGTACTTTCTTCTTTTAGTAATTTACCATTCATTTCAATATATATTTCATTTGGTCCATTTACCATTATTTCTGTTACATCATCTTCTTTTAATAGATCTGTTAAAGGTCCATTACCAGTTATTTCATTTTCTATTAAATCATATAAATAAGACATTTCACTTGATGTTAAATCATAGTTTTTTACTGTTTTATCTATTTCAGTTTTAATATACTCATCAACTCTACCTTTTCCAGACATTTTTTTATCAATAACATTTTGAATTATTTTATTTCTTAATTCATTTAATAAGGCTTTGTTTTTAAATGTTTCAAAATCATCAGAAAGTGCAGTTATTTGATTTTCTTTTATGTCAAAAGCATCAATTAATTTTTTCAAGTTTATGCACCTCTTTATCTATATCATTTATTATAGCCTTAAATGTTTCACATACTTTAGAATTACTTTTTCTTATTCCTTTATCGAGTAATAAGATATTTCCTTTTTTTATGTATTCGGCCATATTTTTTTGATAGAAACTGCTTGGTAAGATATAGTCTATTTTGGTTCCTATTATATTGTTTATATCATAATTATCAAACTTTTCTTTATATTTATTTAATGATTTATTTATTAATATTCTATAATTATTTTTTTCAATATCTTTATAAATAGTAGTCATACTTCTCATTGCTTTAAGTGATACTAAATCATTATCAATAACATATAGTATTAAATCACTTTCATCTAATATACTTAAGTTTAAATCATTCATAAAGTAATTTGTATCAATTACTATATAATCATAACTTGATTTAAATTTTTCTAAAATATCTGTTATACTTTTTGAATAAACACTTGCTGCTCTTCTAGGATCATTAGGTGCTAGAATACAATCTATATAAGCATTATATGGTGTAATATATGTATTTAATGGTTTAGTATATCCGTTTAACATGTCACTTGCTAAAGTATATATATTTTCATCATTTGTTATATTTAAAAGTGGTCCAACAGCGCTTTCATAAAGATCTAGATCAATTACTAATACTTTTAACTTGTTTAAAGATATTGCTGCTGCTAGGTTTAATGCTGTTGTTGTTTTTCCAGTTCCTCCTCTAACAGATGTAACTGATATTGTTTTTGCTCTCATTATTGCCATAAGCCACCTCTACTTTCTTTTTATTGTCTTCTATCTTTCCTTTATATTTTATTTTTATGTTTTCATAACCTAATATTTTTTTTATGGTTTTATTTTCTTTTATTAAAGTTACCCTTATTTCACCATCTTCAATTTTTACTTCTTTTTCACAATCTATATTTTTTGAAACAAATATTTTTATTTTGTTTTCTATATTTTCGTCTTCTATATTACTTAATCCATAATTTATTGCTTCTTTTGCTATATTTTCCATATTTCTCTTATCGTAATACATATTACTTTTATTTATTATCATTGTTATTACAATTACTAAAACTGGTAAAAATAGAACAAATACTACAAGTGTTTGACCTTTTTTATTCATAATAAACACTTCTTTTTACTGATATTTCATATGGATTAGATAATATTTTATTTAAAAGTGGTGTTATTAATTTTACTTTTTTGGTTAATCTTATTTCAATAAATGTTCCATCTATCTTTTGATCCATCACAATATTTTTATTATTTAAATATTCGTTTATTTCATTTTGTTTTCCGTTTATATATAATTCACTTACATAATCCAAATCATTAGATAATTCATATTTTTGATTTTGCATATTAAACAGGTCAAAAATACCAATTGTTAGTATTAACAGAATTGGTAATATAAGTATGAATTCAATTAGTGCTTGTCCTTTACTATTTTTACCCATAACCGATACCCCTATTCTTTTATAATTGTATCATTTTTTTTGTAGTTTTACAATACATTTTTTTTATTTAAAGCAAAAATAGCAAAATCAATAATTTCTCTTATCACAATAGACAAAAAGAACTGACAAAAATCAGTTCTTTATTAATTTGAAGTTGGCGCTGTGATTAATTTTCCTTTAATTAAAAGATTAGGATAACTTGCAATCATTTGATCTACAACGCTTTCATTAGCACTTGTATAATTAATTGTTATATGTCCAGATTGAATCTTAGAAAAGCTAAAATTACCAGTCCCAATATAATTAATTGTTGTTGTAAGAGATTTAAATGAAACATTTGTAATTTCGTAAAGAGATTCAAAATAAAATGAGCTTATATCAAGATTATTAATAGAAGTGCAACCCACAAAAATACTGCTCATATTTGTTACATTCGAGGTATTGAAGCTGCTCAAGTCTAAACTTGTTAAGGATGAACAGCCAGCAAACATATCACTCATATCTGTTACTTTTGATGTATTAAAACTACTTAAATCTAAACTTGTCAAAGATCGACAATAAGAAAACATATATCCCATATCTGTGACATTCGATGTATTAAAACTACTTAAGTCTAAACTTGTTAAG
>HF993307.1 GCA_000433875.1 Firmicutes bacterium CAG:884 | reverse complement strand
ATATTTTATATAGTAAGATCCCATGAAGACTACATGGTTGATAGGTTAGAGGTGGAAGCATAGTAATATGTTGAGCTGACTAATACTAATAGATCGAGGATTTAATCCTATATTTATTGATTTTTACTAAAATGATTTGAAATTACGTTGCACACATTATCTTAGTTTTCAGAGAATTATTATTAATTCTTAAATTAGTGGCGATAGCAGTGAGGGTACACCTGTTCCCATCCCGAACACAGAAGTTAAGCTCACTTACGGCGAAAATAGTGATAAGCTAAGATAGCAAGTCGCTAATTTTTTTTTGTCTTTGTATTCCTTTTAGGAATATTTTTTTTTCTTGTTTTTAAGGAATGTTTTATAATGCAACAACAGCATCAAGTGCTAAAATAACAGTAAACTATACAACTGAAACAGAATAACAAGTTGATAAAATGATTACAACTAAATCATCTAATTCAAATGTAGTAAAAGGAACAAAACAATAAACCTAAAGATTTCAATTTGAAATCTTTTTTTAATAAAACTATTGAATTAGAACTATATATTTTATATAATTAAATAGGTGATATGAAATGGATTATAAAATAACAACACATAATGAAATGGAAACAATGGAAATTGCGCAAAATCTAGAATCAGAAAAGTTTCCAAATATGATTATTTGCTTAGATGGTGAATTAGGCAGTGGGAAAACAATATTTACAAAAGGATTCGCACAAGCCTTAGGAATTGAAGATATTATAACATCTCCAACATATACAATTATAAAAGAATACCCAAACGGAGAAATGCCATTATATCATATGGATGTCTATAGATTAGATGGAGTAACTGATGGAATCGGAATTGAAGAATACTTCACTAAAGGTGGCGTTGTTATAATTGAATGGGCTGATACAATAAAAGACATTCTACCAAAAGAAAGATTAGACATAAAATTTAAAATAGTAGATGAAGAAAAAAGAGTATTAATATTTACACCTCACGGAAAACAATATGAAGAATTACTAGAGGTAACTCTATGAACTATCTTTTCTTAGACACATCATCAAGTAGAGTAATAATTGCATTTGTAAAAGATGATAATATAATATTTAACATTAATTTAAAAAATGATAATAATTTATCAAATAAATTAATGGTTTTAATAAATGATAACTTTAAAGAACACAATATAAAACCCCAAGACATAAATAAAATATTTGTCGTAAACGGACCCGGATCATTTACCGGAATAAGATGCGGAGTAACCGTTGCAAAAACTCTAGCATATCTATTAAAAATTGAAATCGCTCCAATATCCGAATTAGAAGCAATGGCAAGCGGTTACAACGAAATAGTATGCCCCGTTATAGACGCAAGAAGAGGTTATGTCTTTGGCGCAATATATAACGGAATAAATAACATAAAAAAAGATGAATACATCTCTTATGAAGAATTAACAAAAGACTTTAACGGAAAAATTGTATCATATGATTTCGAAAACACATATGAACCCAAAGTAGATATATTAAAATTAATTCAAAAACATAAGAATGAAAACATAGACTGTCATATGCTTGTACCAAATTATCTAAAAAAAACAGAAGCTGAGGAAAATTTGGATGCTAAAAGAAATTAAAAACTATGACCTAATAGATATATGTGACTATAAGTTTAGTTATAATGACTTCGAAAAAGTATATGGCTATTATTTAAAAAATAATTTAGTAGGCATTATTGATTTTTCTATAATATATGATCGAATTGAATTAAACTATATCTTTGTAAAAGAAGAATATAGACAAAAAGGAATCGCAAGTAAAATGATGGAATATATCATTTCCTATAACTTAAGTATATCCTTAGAAGTAGATGAAACCAATATAAAAGCCATAAAACTATATGAAAAATATGGCTTTAAAAATAAAGCAATAAGAAATAATTATTATGGAAAAAATAATGCTATTTTAATGGTAAGGTGATAAAATGTATATAATGGCTTTTGAATCTAGTTGTGATGAAACTAGTGTATCAATAATAAAAGATGGCGTAACTGAAGTAGCAACATCTCTAGTAACACAAATGTATACCCACGCTAATTATGGAGGAGTAGTACCCGAAATAGCAAGCCGTATGCACGTCGAAAGTATTACACTAGTAATAGATGATGTACTAAAAAAAGCAAATATGAAAATGGAAGATATTGATGCCTTCGCAGTAGCATATGGACCAGGACTAATTGGATCCCTACTAGTAGGCTTACTAGCAGCTAAAACCTGTGCATTCGTATATAATAAACCCCTAATTAAAGTCAACCATATGGCAGGACATATATATGCAAATAACCTAGTAAAAAGATTAGAATTTCCATTAGTTGCGCTCGTTGTAAGTGGCGGGCACACAGATCTATACTATATGGACAAAGACTATAGCTTCAATCGAATAGGTGGTACTCTAGACGATGCAGTCGGTGAAGCCTACGACAAAGTAGCGCGTATATTAGGCGTACCATATCCCGGAGGACCAGGAGTTGATAAACTCGCATTTGAAGGAAAAGATACCTATGATTTGCCAATCCCCCTAGATGACGAAAGCTATAATTTCAGTTTTAGTGGACTAAAAAGTGCAGTTATGAACCTAAAACATAATGAAGAACAAAGAGGAAATGCGATTATCAAAGAAAACCTAGCATGTTCTTTTCAAAATAGAGTTATTAACATTCTTGTTAAAAAAACAATGAAAGCATTAAAAGAAAATAATTGCAAAAGACTAATCATCGCAGGTGGCGTAAGTGCAAATAAAGGATTAAGAGAAGCATTCAGTAAAGTATGCCTTGAAAATGATATTGAACTAATTGTACCAGCAATGAAATTTTGTACCGATAACGGAGCAATGATTGGAGCAGCCGCTTATTATGCTTATCAAAATGGTGACATTGCTGACCTAAGTCTAAACGCTGATAGTGGATTAAGGTTGTAATATGAATATTAACATATACGATAAAATACGAGCCTGTTATTTAGCTTATATAAACGAAAAAGACCTTAATAAAAAATTATACTATTTAAAAATATTAAAAGAATATTTAAACGAGGAAAAGGAATTGCATAATGGACCAAAAATATGAATCATTAAAAAATAAATTATTATTGATTGTAAACGAAATTGTAAATAATTCTTTATGCCCTGAATGTGACAATTATTCACAAACCATCGAATGCCCAAATTGTAAATATGAAAACAAAAAACTGAAAGCATTATATGCCGATCTAGAATTAACTCTATTAGAATTAAAACCATATATAAAAACAAATATCAAAGAAATATCTTTAATACTATTTGCACTAAGAAATTATGACATTAAAATAATCGAAAAAATTAATTTAGATTATGATATAGAAAATGATATTACCTCAATTATCAACATTATTGTTAATAAAATTAATAATAAAAAAGAATTAAATCAAACAGAAATAAATATCTTATCAACACTACTTATAACTAAAGCAGTAAACAATGAAATAATAAATAACTATATTATTTTAGGATGCTTAAATAAAACAAACACATTTAATGCAAAAGTTATAGAATCAGTTATATGTATGTTTGCTGAAACAATGTTTGAAGCAAAAACAATGAACCTAAAATGTGGAATAAAAGAATTCAAAAAAAGTAGAGGAGTTTCCATAAGAAACCATATATGGCTTGACTCTAAAGAAGTAAAATCTTTACTAGAAGGAAAAATGGATGCCTTTTTTACACTATTTCACGAATATATTCACGTTTGTCAGTATTATAGACAAGTTATATTACAATCAGCAAGTGTTGAAGACATAAAACAAATAAAAGAAACAATAATTGCCCATTACAATAAATTATTTTATGAAAATAATCGCTTTGTTTGTTCTTATGAAAAAGAAGCAAATATAATGGGAAATGCCTATCTAATCAAATATTTAGATAGTGTATCATTCCCAATTATATCGTTTGATGAAATAAAAAGAATTGTAAGTAATGATGTAAGACATATAGCCGATGATTACCGCGTAATTGGTGATGACATAGTATTAATAGACGATGAATTTAATAGAGTAGTAAAACCATCAGATTTTAATAGCTATCCTCAGCTAGCTTATGAATATAAAATAGACAAATCAAGAGTTATTCAAAAATCATTAGAAGAAATATATAGTGATGTTGAATATATAAATGCAAGTAATGATTATAGTAACCAAGAAAAAAAATTATTAATAGATATCTATAAAGACATTATCTCAAGATATCCAACCAAGAAAAAGAGCAAGTAATTGTTCTTTTTTTAAACTATCTAATTATTCCATTTTATCTATAATATCATAATATATCATAGGACTATGAAAGGAATGATTGTATGTTAAAAATAACAAACTTAAAAAAAATATATCATACACCAAAAGAAGAAATAGAAGCCATAAATAATTTTTCACTTGATTTAAAAGAAAACGAATTCATTGCCTTAGTCGGACCAAGCGGTTGTGGTAAATCAACAATCCTTAAAATATTAAGTGGCCTTGAAAAAGCATCAGATGGAAATATAGAAATAGATAAAAATATTAAATTAGGCTATATGCTTCAAGAAGATTCCTTATTTGATTGGCTTACAATAAAAGAAAATTGTCTATTGGGCCTAAAAATACAAAATATCCTTACCAAAGAAAACGAAAACAATGTTATAAGACTATTAGAAACATATGGCCTAAAAGAGTTTATAAACAGTTATCCAAAAAATCTATCAGGAGGAATGAGACAAAGAGTAGCTCTTATAAGAACTCTAGCAATTAATCCTGATATATTATTACTAGATGAACCCTTTAGCGCTCTTGACTACCAATCAAGACTTGCTGTATCAGATGATGTTTATAAAATAATAAAAAAAGAAAATAAAAGCGCAATCATTGTAACCCACGATATAGCAGAAGCAATAAGTATGGCCGATCGAATAATTGTCTTAACCGGTAGACCATCCAAAATAAAAAACGAATATGAAATAAACTTAACAAATAAATCAACACCCATAGAAAATAGAAAAGCCAAAGAATTTTCTATGTATTATGACAAAATATGGAAGGATATTGATTATTATGTATAGCAAGGAACATATAAAATATTTAAAAAAAAGAAGAACCAAAAAAATTATAATAACTCTATTTCAAATACTAATAATTGTTCTATTTATAATAATATGGCAATTACTAGCAGATTTCAAAATAATAAATACATTCTTATCATCATCACCAAAAGGAATAATTCAAACACTAATAAATCTATATAAAACAAATAATCTATTTAATCATATCTATATAACAATTTATGAAACATTTATAAGTCTATTGATCGGAACAATTATGGGCTTAATAATATCATCAATACTCTGGTGGAATGATTACATCGCCAAAATATTTGATCCATACCTAACGATTTTTAATAGTTTGCCAAAAGTCGCTCTAGGACCAATTATCATAATCATAGCAGGCGCCAATCAAAAATCCATAATTATAATGGCTTTACTAATATCGGTCATTATAACAATAATAAATATGTATCAAAGTTTCATTCTAACCGATGAAAACAAAATAAAACTATTAAAATCATTTAAAGCAACCAAGTTTCAAATATATAAATACCTAATATTACCAAATTCTTTTTCAAACATAATAAGTACAATAAAAATAAATATAAGTATGTCCTTAGTAGGCGTTATAATGGGAGAATTCCTAGTATCAAAAGAAGGAATAGGATATCTAATAATGTATGGATCACAAGTTTTTAACCTAAACTTAGTAATGACAGGAATATTCTTACTATTAATTATATCAGCCGTACTATACTATTTAGTTGTATTATTAGAAAGGAGAAAAAATTAATGCATAAATATAAAGTATGCGTATATGCAATCTGTAAAAATGAAGAAAAATTTATAAAAAAATGGGTAGAATCAATGAATGAAGCCGATGAAATATATGTATTAGATACCGGATCAACTGATAACAGCGTTAAACTCTTAAAAGAATTAAATGTAAATGTAGAAACAAAAATAATTACGCCTTGGCGCTTTGATACAGCAAGAAATGAATCACTAAAACTAGTACCAAAAGATGCTGATATCTGTGTTTGCACCGATTTAGATGAAGTATTTGTAAAAGGTTGGCGTGAACAATTAGAACAAACTTGGACTAAAGATACAAGTAGATTACTCTATACATATAATTGGAGCTTAGATGAAAACAATAACCCAAAAGTAACATTTTTTAGAGAAAAAATCCATAGTAGAAATGACTATGAATGGATATATCCCGTTCACGAAATACCACACTTTATAGGAACTAATGAAGTAACAAAAACAAACGAAAACATTATTCTAAACCATTATCCAGATAATACAAAATCACGAAGTTCCTATTTGAAACTATTAGAATTATCAATAAAAGAAAATCCTGAAAATGATAGAAATATGCACTATTTAGGAAGAGAATATATGTATTATGGAAAATGGAATAAATCTATTGATACCTTAATTAAACATATTCATATGAAAAATGCCACTTGGAAAGATGAAAGATGTGCATCAATGCGTTTTATCGCACGTTGCTATCAAAAACTAAAAAGATATGATGAAGCAAATATGTATCTAGAAATGGCCATTAAAGAAGCACCATATCTAAGAGATCCATATGTAGAAAAAGCATTATTTGACTATAAAAATAAAAACTATAAAGAAGTTGAAAAGAACTGTAAAAAAGCCTTAAAAATAAAAAATCATCAAAAGACATATATAAATGAAACATTTAGTTATGATAATACCATATATGATTTACTAGCAATAAGTACATTTTATAATGCCAAATATAAAGAATCATTAAAATGGATTAATAAAGCAATAAAAATGGAATCTAATAAAAGATTATTAAATAATAAAAAAATAATAGAAGATTTTATCAAAAAAAATAATATTGTATGATACAATATTATTTATGAAGAAGTTTTTTATAAAATTAATCAAAATATACCAAAGTATTCCCTTTAGTTCTCATAAAGCCTGTCGATTTACACCAACATGTTCCAATTATGCAATAGAAGCCATAAACGAATATGGAGCATTTAAAGGTCTATTTCTATCCTTTAAGAGAATATTAAAGTGCAATCCTTGGCACAAAATGGGTTATGATCCTGTACCTAAAAAAAACAAGTAATTTTTTTACTTGTTTTTCCATACCCAATTCTTAACTTCTGGCATATCTTCTCCATATTCACTTATATAAGCCTTATGTTCAATTAATTTACCCTTACACCATTCATTTAAAGAAGAACGCTTATCACCCAATTTATCAAGATATTTTAAAGCATCCATAACTAAATGATATCTATCAAGTTCATTTTGAACTCTCATATCAAAAGGTGTTGTAATAGTTCCTTCTTCTTTATATCCGTGAACATGCATATTCTTATTTGTTCTCTTATATGCTAATTGATGAATTAATGAAGGATAACCGTGGAAAGCAAAAATAATAGGTTTATCCTTTGTGAATAACATATCATATTCTTCTTCACTTAAACCATGAGGATGATTAGTGTGTGATTCCAGTTTCATTATATCAACAACATTAATAACTCTAATTTTAATTTCTGGAAAGTTTTCATTCAATATTGAAACAGCTGCAAGCGTTTCTAAAGTAGGTGTATCACCAGCACATGCCATTACAATATCTGGTTCTTCATTTTCATCATTACTAGCCCATTTCCAAATACTAATACCCTCAGTACAATGTCTTACAGCTTCCTCCATTGTTAACCATTGAGGTCTTTCGTGTTTACTAGCAACGATTACATTTATATAATTCTTACTCTTAATACAATGATCAAAACAAGATAATAACATATTGGTATCAGCAGGTAAATAAATTCTAACAATATCAGCCTTTTTAGTAACCAAATGATTTAAAAATCCCGGATCTTGATGTGTATAACCATTATGATCTTGTTGCCAAATATGACTAGTTAAGACATAATTAAGAGATGCAATCGGTCTTCTCCAAGATAACTCACTTGTTACCTTTAACCATTTAGCATGTTGACTAGCCATTGAATCAACTATTCTAACAAAAGCCTCATAACTATGGAAGAAACCATGTCTTCCTGTAAGTAAGTATCCCTCTAACATTCCTTCACACATATGTTCAGAAAGATAAGAATCAATTACTCTTCCTGCACTACTTAAAAACTCATCATAATCATATCTTTTACCATTAAATTGTCTATTTGTAACATCAAACATATAGTTAAGTCTATTAGATAAAGCTTCATCCGGACCAAAAACACGGAAATTATCAGGATTTAATTTAATTAATTCTCTCACATACCTTCCAAGCTCTTTCATATCTTGAGCATTTGTTAAACCTCTTTCGATATTAATACCAAACTTTCTAAAATCAGGTATCCTTAATTCCTTTAACAATAATCCACCATTTGCGACAGGATTAGCGCTCATTCTTTGATTGCCAATCGGGGCAAGCATAGCAAGTTCTTCAATTAATTTACCATTTTCATCAAACAGTTCTTCCGGTCTATAACTTCTTAACCAATTCTCTAAAATACCTAAATTTTCAGGATTTTCTCTTGATATTGGAATCGGAACTTGATGAGATCTAAAAGTGCCCTCAATAACATTACCCTTAACTTCCTTAGGACCAGTCCAACCTTTCCTTGTTTTAAGAACAATCATCGGCCAAATAGGTCTTTCTTCACTAATTAAAGCATTTTCTTTAATTTTTTTTATCTCTTCAATTACTTTATCTAACGTATTAGCCATTTCTTCGTGAATATTATCGCTATCTTCAACAATATATGGATTATATCCACAACCTTTAAAGAAATCAATTAATTCCTCATTAGAAATACGTGCAAAAATAGTAGGATTTGCAATCTTATATCCATTTAAATGCAATATAGGAAGAACAACGCCATCTTTTTTCGGATTTATAAACTTATTGCCATGCCAACTAGTAGCAAGAGGACCTGTTTCCGCTTCTCCATCACCAACAACACAAGTTGCAATTAAATCAGGATTATCAAGAACAGCACCGAAAGCATGAGCTAGACTATAACCTAATTCACCACCCTCATTGATTGAACCAGGCGTTTCTGGTGCAACATGTGAAGATATTCCCCCAGGGAAAGAAAATTGTTTAAATAATTTTTTAAGTCCTTCTTCATCCTTAGTTATATTAGGATAAACCTCACTATAAGTTCCCTCCAAATAGCTCTGAGCAACCATTGCATTCCCACCGTGTCCAGGACCCGATAAATATATCATATTCAAATTATATTTTTTAATTATTCTATTTAAATGAACATATATAAAGTTTTGCCCAGGAACTGTTCCCCAGTGTCCAACAATATTCCTTTTTATATCTTCTATTTTTAGAGGCCTTCTTAATAAAGGATTATCTAACAAATATAATTGACAAGCTGATAAATAGTTTGAAGCCCTAAAATAAGCATCTATTTTTCTAATTTCATCTTTTGTTATCATTTCCATTCTCCTTACCCTTTAATTATATAATATTTGGCCTAAAAGTACAATAATTAAATGAAATATGCTATAATATTTATGGAGGAAGATACATATGCCAAAGATACCTGATTGGTTAAAACTCGATAATGCTGCAACAATATATCCATCAACACTATCTAAAAAATATGCTGCAATGTTTAGATTAACAATAACACTAAATGATAAAGTAGATGAAAATATATTAGAAGAAGCATTAAATAATATTATTGATAGATTCCCAACATTTCGTTTTAAATTAAAACAAGGTTTATTTTGGTGTTACTTCAAAAGAATAAAAAATAAAGTATTAGTTGAAAACGATTATAATAATCCTATGTTAAGAATCAATTTCAAAAATTCAAACAATTATATGTTTAGAGTGAGATATTACGAAAACAGAATTGCTGTTGAATTTTTCCACGCTTTAACTGATGGAAATGGTGGCATAAAGTTTATATCAACCTTAGCAGGCGAATATATTAGGTTAAAGTATCATAAAAAAATTATATACAACAATTTGGTTTTAAATCCAAATGAAAAAGTTAAAAGATACGAATATAGTGATGATTTTTATAAATATGCAAGAAAAGTTGGAAAATTAGAAAAAGAAAAAGAAGCTTATCATTATAAAGGAACATTAGAAAATAGTAATATTTTAAATATTATTACTGGAATAGTACCAATTGATAAATTAAAAGAAGAATGCCATAAATATAACTGTTCAATGACCTGTTTTCTAGCATCACTTCTTATATTATCAATTCAAGAACTAAAAGGAAAAAGTAAAGATACAAAACCAATTAAAATATCTATTCCCGTTAATCTAAGAAACTATTATGAAAGTTCAACAATCAGAAACTTTTCATCATATGTTAATGTCGGAATTGAACCAATCTATGGCATTTATACATTTGAGGAAATAATTAAAATAGTTAAATGTAAAATGGAATTAGGGTTAACTGAAAAAAAATTAAATGCCAAATTCAGTGCGAATGTAAAATTAACCAAAAACATCTTTATAAGATTAACCCCAATGTTTATTAAAAAAAGAATAATGTCACTATCAGATAAAATGATGGGTGACCGCTACTGCACGCATACACTATCTAATTTAGGCTATATAGAACTACCTAAAAATGTAAGTACATATGTTGAAGAAGTAGGATTTATTATTGGAAAATCAAGATTTAAACCCGGATCTTGTTCTTGTGTCGGTTACAAAGATAATGTTTATATAACATTCTCAAGAAAAATAAAAGAAACAGAATTAGAAAGAATATTTTTTACAAAACTAGTTGAAATGAATATTCCCGTTCTAATAGAAAGTAATAGGAGGTAAATATGTCATATTGTGTCAATTGTGGTGTAAAGTTGAAAAAATCCGAAAAAGTATGTCCGTTATGTAATACAAAAGTAATAAACCCCAATATTATAAATGATGATTATAAACCAGGATATTCATCATTAGTCGAAGAATACAATAAAATAAATGTAAAGTTTTTATGTAAATTAATAACTGATATTCTATTAGTGGTTGCATCCATAACCATTTTATGTGATTTCATAATATCTAAAAATCTAACTTGGTCAATCTATGTAGTAGCATCTATCCTTTATCTAGATAGTAAATTAACATTTGTTTTGTTCAAAAAAAAGTTTATTCCATTACTAATAGAACTACTATCTACTGAAGGCCTATTATTTATAATAGCATATTTAAATAATGGTTTACATTGGTTTTTGTATTTAGTATGTCCATTCATTTTTATAATTTGGTTATATATAATACTATGTATATTTATCTTTAGTAAGAAAAAGTTTAATTTTTTAAGAAGATTCTCTCTAGCATTTGCATCAATATCTGTAGTCTTACTAGTAATTGAGGGATGTATTGATTTATTTAAAGATGAAAAAATAATATTTAACTGGTCAATCTACGCTGTATTGCCAATTGCGATAGTAAGTATACTTATATTTATATTTTCATATAATAAAAAATTAATTGATGAAATAAAACAAAGAATTTTCATATAAAAAAATGATATTACTATCATTCTATATTTTCTGGCAAAAGTATTTCTAAATACTTAATTATTTCTTCTTTGCTATTTTTGTTAGTATCTCTTAACCATTCAATTCCTAAATTAAGAACACCACCCAAATAAAATTTAGCAATTATATTAGCTGGAACCTTAGTACTAATATTACTAGATTCCATTTTTTTTATAACCTCATTATTCGCAACACTAGATAATATATCCATCATAATACTATTTCTATTATTTATCATAATAGCATTATAAATATCTTTCTTATTTTCAATATGATCTAAAAATAATCTAATCATTTCTAAATAATACTCTCTAGTATTTAAAATATTTTTATTTTTGCTTAATTCATTTATAAACTCTTCCTTTAAACTATTAATAAACTCTAACAATAATTCATATTTATCCTCATAATGAGCATAAAAAGTTGATCTATTAATTAAAGCCTTTGTACATATATCAGAAACCTTTATTTCCTCAAATGTTTTAGTTTTCATTAATTCGATTAATGTTTCATATAATATCTTTTTTGTTTTAATAACTCTTAAATCATCTTTCTTGTCCATCTTCAATCACCTATAAATATTATATGATCATATTATACAAAAGTAAAGATAACATTATAAATGTTGGTTTTTATAAATACATATTTGTTATAGTGTTAGTTATTATACAAACACCAAAAAGATAATGTTTTTTACTTTGAGTAATAAAATGTTAAAGTAGAGGAGGGATGATGTGAAAAAATACTATGAATTTATTAATTTTAACAAATCATTTTCTGAAATTATTTTAATACCAAGCTCTTTAGCTTTGGTATTTTTTGTTGAAGTTGAAGTTATATCATTATTAATTAAATAATCAACATTATTAGATATTGTTTTAACAACCTTTCCCCCTAAAGATTCAATATATTCAACTAATTCATCTCTATTTTTAAAGTTATTAACACTACCAGTTATAACAAAAGTTTTATTTTTAAGAATTTGTTCATTATTATTAACATTATCTGTTAATATAATTTCTTTTCTAATCTTATTATATTCATCAATAAAATCTGGATTTTTAAAAGTATCAATCCATTCCTTAGCAATTACATCACCAACACCAACAATCATACTTAACTTATCATATGATAGATTAGATAAAGTATCAATATCATTATTAAATTTACTACATATTAGTTTGGCTCTTGATAATCCAATATCAGGTATACCTAAAGCATAAATAAAGTTTGCAAGTTTAACATTTCTTGATTTTTCTATAGAAGCAATTAAATTATTATATGATTTTTCTCCAAATCCATCAAAATTAATAATTGTATCCTTATAATTATCTAAATGGTATAAATCAGCATATGTTTTTATCATATTTTCGTTTATTAGTCTACTTAAAATAGCCTCTGATATACCATCTATATTCATAGCATTTCTACTTACAAATAAACTTAACCTTTTCATCAATTTTGCAAAACAAAATTCATTTGTACAATATAAATATTCGATACCATTAGTATTTATTATTTCTGCTTTATGATTACAAACAGGGCATTTATCAGGAATAATTAAATTATCACTTTTAGTTATATTATTTGCAATCTGTGGAATTATCATATTAGCTTTATATACTTCAATTTCATCATTTAGACCAATCTTTAATTCTCTTAAAATAGAAACATTATGTAAAGAAGCTCTTGATACAATTGTTCCCTCAAGTTCAACTGGATCAAATACAGCAACCGGATTAATTAAACCAGTTCTTGATGCCATCCAATCAACTTCTCGAAGAATTGTTTTAGCAGTTTCATCTTGCCATTTAAATGCAATTGAATGTTTAGGGTATTTAGCAGTTGTACCTAAACTGTTACCATATGAAATATCATTGAATGTTAATACCAAACCATCTGATGGTATATCATAAGTTTTAATCTTTTCTTTATAATTTAAAACCTCATCTTTAATATTATCTTTATTTACTTTTACATATTCAACAGTTTCAAAACCTAAAGATTTTAACCATTCAAAGTTCTCGTCTTTATAATTTGATATTTGACTAGAAGCTTCAATAAGTGCGAATATTATACAATTAACATTTCTTTCTTTTGTAATGCTACTATCGAGTTGTCTTACTGATCCTGAACACAAATTTCTTGGATTCTTATACTCATTATCAGTATTCATTTTCTCAAAATCACTATATTTAATAATAGCTTCGCCTCTTAAAACTAATCTTCCTTTGTAGTTAATTGAAAGTGGAATATTTTTAAACTTTTTAACATTTTCCGTTACAACTTCACCAATAATTCCATTACCCCTTGTAACACCACTTACTAATTTACCATTATCATATGTAAGAACAATTGTTAATCCATCTAATTTCCAAGATAACAAACCTTCTTTATTTCCAATAAAAGCTACTAAATCATCAGAACTCTTTGTTTTAGCAAGTGATAGCATTGGATGGGGATGAACTTCTTGTTTTAGTTCTTTTGATATTGTTGGTTCAATTGTTATAGTTGGACTTGATGTTAGTATTACATTGGTTTCTTTTTCAAGATTAACTAATTCATCATATAATTTATCGTATTCATAATCTGTCATCATTGGTGTACTTTCTTGATAATATAACTCTGATGCTTTATTAAGTATCTTAATCAGTTCTTTCATTCTTTCAATTTTGTTATTCATAGTATTTCTCCTTTATAAACAATTAGTTTTTATACTTCTTATTATTAATTCATTCTTTGATTTTATTCTACATTCTTTATAATTTAAAGTCAATAATTTTCCACTAAAGTTGTTGGTATTTTTAAGTGTTGTAAATAATTCAAAAAAAATTGATAATTTTTGGATTGACACTTGTTTTTTACATTTTGTATACAAAAAAATATGCTTTCAATATCACCTATATATTTGGTACCTAAATTTGACAGTTTAGCTAATTTTTTTGTGATAATTTGAGCTCTTTTCTGTAAAACTTAGCATTGTCGCGAAATACTTGCCTTAGTGTCCTTTCTCATACATCCTTATTAATATTATGGTATGATTTTTTGAAACTTATTACAAGCAACAACTTTGGCTTATTTATATATAATATTAGAATTTTAAAAATAAATAAGTCAAAAAATAGGATATTTAAATGTACAAAAAAGGCGTTTTTAATATAATATACTTAATCAAATAAAGAAATTGATAAATAATAAACTATACACTTTATAAAAATGAGTTGAGTAGAAATAAATAATTTCCACTCAGCCCATTTTATTTTGAACTAAACCTTGTATCAACTAATTTATCATAAGGAGCCTTTTTAGTTAATTCACCAGCCGATTCCATTATTTCTTGAACGTGATTAAAGTTTTCTTCAGTAATTAAAGTAGTATCATACCAAGAATCTATATTTTTATATCTATCAACAATTAAAGTTAAATCGCTTAAAGAAACATCAGGGAAATAATTTAAAATCACTTTAGCAATATCTTCTGAACTATGATTTTTAACATAATCAATACCCTTTTGAATCGCCCGACTAAATCCTTCAATTACATCCTTATTATTTTCAATATAAGATTTTTTGGCATTATACACAGTATAAGGAACCTCACCACCAAGTTCACCTAATGAAGCAACAACATAACCAAAATTGTTTTTCTCAACCGCTAGCGCATTTGGTTCAAATAAAGTTACATAATCACCCGTACCACCAATAAATGCACCCTGCATAGCAGCAAAAGCAATTGAAGTATCAATCTTTATATCTTTTTTCGGATCAATATTATGTTTTCTCAAAATATACTCAAGAGTCATCTCTGGCATACCACCTTTTCGGCATTAAAACTTATGATGTTAAAAATGCCTATAAATAAAGGGAAAGGTAGGATACATTAACACAAGTTTTTGTAAAAATGGTGGAAAGATGGCAAAAAGTAAGTTAGGTATGTCTAGTTTTGATATAGACATTAAATTTAAAGATAAAGAAGAAGCAAGAAAATATGCTAAAAGGTTAATAGAAAAAATAAGGTATGTATGTAATAAGAAAGAATGGTCGGCAACAGCAATGGTATGTATTAGTAATACTGAGGGAAATAGTACATATACACATTACGAACATAACAATAATATTGGTCGCCCTAAGAAAGTAAAAGAAATATACCCACATAAAAGTAATATAGAGGTTGATTGGCATTTACATATATTATTAGTATCTAAGCCATCTTATGCTTTTAGAGAAGAAATAAAAAGGTATATAGATAAATGTTGGTATGGCGGAAAGAAAAAGAATAACTTTGATATAAGTAAGTTATATGATAAGAAAACATATAAGAAGAATACCAATATTAACAAAGCAGAATATTTTATTAACCAAGCAGAAGAAATATTGTTTTGTACTTATAACAAAGGTAATGAAATAGTTATTCCGAAAGGTTATAGTTTAAAAGATTTAAATAATGCATATATGAAAATGATGACTGCTAGAAGATATGCTAAAACTTATGGTAATGAAAGAAGATTAGCATTGGAAGATAAATATTACGATATATGTAATTTTTATTGGAATATAACAAAGGAGCAAGATAAAAAAATAATAGATAAATATATGAAAGAGGCACAGTTAATTAAGATAGCAGAAAATTATGAAAGAATAGAAAAAAGGAATAAGGTACAGGAAAATTATAGTTTACGCCGAGAGAAAGAAGAAGAATATAGCATATTTTAAAAGGGATTATTAAAGTATAGATAGTAATAATGACTATCATATAATAAATATGTTAATAATATTATAATGATATTATATTGATATAGTATAAAGTATTATTTATTAGATTAAATAGAATAGATAAGAGGAATATAAGAGTATTATAAGTAAGGAGCATTATAGCATTGTTTAAATAGATAAAAGAGGTAGATAAAGGTAAAATAAAAATGCTATATGTATAAATGATATATAGCATTAAGTATTAGTTATCGTTTAAGCCATCTATATATGCTTCAATTTTTGCTTTATTTATAGTAGATAGTTTATTGATTTTATTTAGTAGTATAAAATCGGTATCAGAAATATTATTAGGCTTAATATTATCAATTGGCATATCGTATTTAGTTCTACATAATAGATAGTCAATAGATGTATTGTAATAGTTTGCTAATTTAATAAGCATATCAGAACTTGGAAATACTCTACCAGTTTCGTAAGAAGATATAGTTTCTTGGGTAATATTTAAATCCATAGCAACTTTGGTTTGTAATAAGTTTTTACTATTACGAATTTGTTTTAAATTGTTTTCCATAATCTTACCCTCCTTCTATATATAATTTTAAAGATATTAAGTATCAGTGATAGTAATATTAGTAATATTTATATGTTTCAAATTATATAATTCTGTGTTATAATGATATTGGTGATTTTATATATGGAGCTTGGAAAATTAGAAAAAGTAGAATTAAGAGAGATTTGGAAGCATGAAGCATTAGATTTTACTAAGTGGTTGGCAAAGAAAGAAAATATTGCCCTATTAAGTAAAGAAATAGGTATAGATATTGAAGTTATAGATACGGAAATGAGTGTTGGTAGATATAATGTTGATATTTATGCTAAGGATAGCAATAGCAATAAAAAGATTATTATAGAAAATCAATTAGAAAACACTAACCACGACCATTTAGGCAAAGTAATAGTATATTCAGCGGGTTTAGATGCTGATATTGCTATATGGGTTGTTAAAGATGTTAACGAAGAACATAAACAAGCAGTTGAGTGGTTAAATGAAAATAGTTTTGAAAAGATAAATATATTTTTAGTTAAAGTAGAATTGTGGAAAATAGGTAATTCCCCTATTGCTCCTAAATTCCAAATAGTATGTGAACCTAATAATTGGTCTAAGTTATTAAAGCAAAAATCAGATGATGAGTTATGTGATAGAAAATTAGAGCAATTAAAGTTTTGGCAAGGATTTGTAGATTATAGTAGAAATAAAGAAAAAGAATTTACACTTACTAAACCATTATTGCAGAATTGGTATAGTATTAGTGTTGGGTCAAGTGATTATAAAATTTGCTTAGTTTATAATATAAGTGTTGATGGTTTAAAGTGCCAATTTGAGGTGTCTAATAAAGATGTGTTTAAGAAGTTAGAACAATATAAAAATGAAATAAATATGGAAATAGGTAGTTTAGAGTGGGATTATTTAGAAGAAAGAAAAACTGATAAGATCATTTTAAATTATGGTAATAAAGTAAGTAATGATATTGATAGTGCGTATGCTTGGTTATTAAATAGTGCTAACAAATTTAAAGAAGTATTTTTAAAATATATAAATAAGTAGTTTTAAAGGCGATTATAGGTAGTTTAGTTAAAAATAATATAAATATATTGAATTAGCATTTATTTAGTAAATATGCCGAGATAAATAGAGGAATAAGTAAGAATAGATTTTATTATATAATATGGTTAGGTGGTATAGATGTCTGATTTTAATAGATTAAAAAATGGAATATTAGGTTTTGTCATTGGGGATGCTATGGGCGTCCCTTTAGAATTTACAAAAAGAAGAGAAGAAAAAGTAATTAATATGTTAGAATATGGTAGCCATAATATGCCAAAAGGTAGTTGGTCAGATGATAGTAGTATGGTTATAGCAACTATGCAATCTATTATAGATAATAAAGGAAACATAAATTATAAAGATATTATGAACAATTTTATATTATGGATTGAAAAAGGAAAGTTTACATCTAATAATAAAACATTCGGTGTTGGTGGAACAACATTAAAAGCATTAAGAAATTATTATTATAGAAAAGAATTTATAATGTATAAAGACCCTTTAATGTGTGGTATAGATGATATAAAAGATAATGGAAATGGAAGTCTAATGAGAATATTGCCTATTGCTTATTATTGTTATTATAAAAAGCTGAAAGAAGAAGAAATTTATAAATTAGTTAAAGATATTAGTTCAATGACACATAGGCATAGTATTAGCATATTGGGTTGCTATATTTATGTATTATTTGTTATAGGAATATTAAACGGCGAAGAAAAAGAAAAGATTTATAAAGGTATTAGAAAATATAATTACAATAAGTATTTTGATAATGAAACTATAAATAATTATGGTAGATTATTAGATAATGATATTAGTTTATTAGATATAGATAATATAAATAGTTCTGGTTATGTACTAAATACATTAGAAGCAGTTATATGGTGCTTTATGAATAGCAATAATTATAATGAAAGTATTATCAAAGCCATAAATTTAGGAGATGATGTTGATACCATTGGGGCATTAGTTGGTGGATTAAGTGGTAGTTATTATAATAAAATAAATAATAAATGGTTAAAAGATATTAAAAGAAAAGATTATTTATTAGATTTATGTAGTAGATACTATGAAATATTAAATAATAAATAGGAATTGTGCTATAAGAACATAAGTTTTTATAGTATAATATTATGTGGGTGAGGTTATGCAAAATTATTTAACTGAGGAAGAAATCAAAAAAGAATTAGATGATTATATTTATAAGGTTAGTATTAAATATGCTGTATTATTAAATGGAAGTTGGGGAAGTGGCAAAACACACTTTATTGAAGAGTATATTAAAAATTTAGAAGAAAAATACGAATTAAATAAAAAAGATAAAACAATTAAATATAAAAAGCCTGTATATGTATCATTGTATGGATTAAGCAATATATCGGAAATAAAAAACAAAATCGCACTATCTCTTATAAAAAATAAAAAGATAAAACAACTAATGCCAGTTTTAGATGTCGGTATAGAAATAGGAAGTGATTTAGTTTCTAAAAATACTTTTATTCAAAATTCAGATAGTAAACTTAATAGAATAATAAAGGCATTTCATAAAATAGATAATTTAATAATATTCTTTGACGATTTAGAACGATGTAATATAAATATAAATGCTGTTTTAGGATATATAAATGAATTGGTTGAGCATAACAATATTAAAGTTATATTAGTTGCGGATGAATCTAAAATTGGTAAAGTTAATTTTGAAAAAAATGTAGAATTAAAATATATGATAGCTTTATCTGATAAAATTAAATATTCCTCTGAAAATAAAACTAATGATGTTAATAAGTTATTAACCAAGGAAGAAATAATAAAAAGAACAAAGCAGTTATTTGATAAAGATAAAATTTATGGGGAAATGAAAGAAAAACTTATTGGGAAAATCGTTTATTATCGTGCAAATATTGAAGATGTATATAATGTATTTGTTAATAATATTATAACCAATCAAGAAGCAAAGGAAACTGCAATTAGAATTAAAGAAAAAATTTTAAAACAATTTGAAGATAATAATTATTATAATTTAAGGACATTACAATTTATATTTCAAGCATTTAATAGAATTGTTGATGAAACAATTAGTATTATTGATTTAGAAGATATAAAATATAATTATTTAAATGACTTATTATCCTATTGCACAATTAAATCTATAAAGTTAAAGCAAGGAGAAAACACATATAATTGGGAGCAAAATCAAAAGTTTGGTACCGTTTATTTAGGCAATAAAATCTCAGATTATATATATAAAAATTTTGTTGTCGGCTTTAAATTTGTTGATGATTATTTATTAAATTCTCATTTAGATAAAGCATATATAAAAGAAACTTTAAATGAATACAAAAAAATAACATTAAACGAAAATAATAATCCTAACGACCCTTTATATAAATTAAAAACTTGGTGGTTAATATCAGAAAAAGAACTAAGTGATATTATTGATGATTTAATAATTAAAATTAAAGATAATGATTATGACTTAGAAATGTATTCTAAAATAGTTAGTTATCTATCTCGTATAGAGGAAATGGATGTTTGTGTAGAAAAAATTAAAATCGCAATAAAAGGACTTGAAAAAAATATTAGTGAAAATAGAGTTAATGGACAATATTGTGAGGACAGATTATTTGATGTAACTAAGGAAACTGTTGAGATATATAATAAAAATATTATGAATATTAAGAAATTAGTTGATAAAAAGGAAATTGATGACAATTTAAAAGATTTAAATGATATATATGAGAGTTATAAATGGGGAGAATTATTTAAGGAGTATTGTGAGAAAAATAATGGTAAATTTTTAAATCAAAAACATTTTGCTGATGCATTGAATATTGATTTTATATTATCTAACATTAAAGATAAAGATATAGAACAAATTTATGAGTTTTGGTATTCTTTACAAAAAATATATAATTTTTCTAATATAAAAGAGTATTATGAAAATGATAAGGAAATACTGATAAATTTAAAAAACAGTCTCTCTCAGATTGATAACATAGATAAAGTGAAAAAATTTGTAGTTAATAAAATAATTGATTTTTTAGAACAAGTAATAGAATTATTATAGTATTTAAAAATGTATAAGTTTATAAAGACTTAGATTTTAATAGAATTTAAGTCTTTTTTATATTGTTAAAAGTCATATATTCATTTTTTAAATATTTAGAAAGTTTTACCGCTTTTTCAAATAAAAGGCTCGTATCTTTTGTAAAAGTCATATATTATATATTTTATGGTAAGGAGGTGTCATAAAGTGAAAGAAGATATTGCAAAGAATGTTTTTGCTAATATATGCTGTGATTTTAAAGATGTATTACTTGTCGGCGTAGAAGAATGCAAAGAGCAATTTCCTTATTCTATTGCCTGTATAGATTTTATATATAATCTAAAAGAGCAAGGAATAAACATATCATTAAATAGTTTTAGTGAAAATATAAGATGTGAATTATACGAAGAATGTAAAAGATATTTAGTAAGGTAGGTTTATATGAAAAGTAAAGTATTTGGTTATGCTAGAGTTAGTAGTAAAGAACAAAATGAAGAAAGGCAGTTAGTAGCATTTAAGGAGTATGGCATAGATGAAAGAGATATTTATATTGATAAGCAAAGTGGGAAAGATTTTAATAGAGAGCAATATAGCACTCTAAAACACATATTAAGAGAAAATGATTTATTAGTTATTAAGTCAATAGATAGACTTGGTCGTAATTATGAAATGATAATTAACGAGTGGAAAGACATAACTAAAAATATTAAAGCAGATATAGTTGTAATAGATATGCCTTTATTAGATACTAGGCAAAATAAAGATTTATTAGGAACTTTTATTAGTGATTTAGTATTACAAGTTTTAGGTTATGTTGCAGAGCAAGAAAGAACATTTATTAAGCAAAGGCAAAAGGAAGGCATAAACGTTGCTAAAAATAATGATATTAAGTTTGGCAGACCTAAAATAGAAAAACCACAGAACTTTGATAATGTGGTTAATCGTTGGAAAAACAAAGAGATTAAAAGTAAAGAAGCAATGAAATTATTAGGACTTAAACCTAATACATTTTATAATATGGTTAGTTCTTATAATCAGATATAAGCTGTTCTAATTTCTTTATGTCATTTTTAGTTATATTTAAATTCTGTTTACATTTGCTTGTGATTTCGTTTTCTACAATTTCTTTAAATTTCCCAATAAATTTAATACTTTCTTCATCGTTTCTTTTCCTATATTTGCTTAAAAAATTGTCAGTTAATCTTCCTATTCTTTTATACTGTTTGCTTTTCTCTAATGTTTTTATGGCATCGCAGCAGGTAGATTGTTCTTCACATACAATTCTTGGTCTATCACAAAATTCTTTGTTTACTACTGTTGTAAGATAATATTTTTGACATAAATTTCTTTGACATTTTTTTATATAAAATAAATTGTTTGAATTAAATATGCAATTCAGTATTATATACAATAGTTCTTTATCATTTTTATATATTCCTTTTTTACATAGAAATAAATTATTTTCTTTTAGAGGTTCTAAATTATCACTATTAAATAATTTTTTTTGTTTTAATTTTGGTTTAATATCATATAAGTCTGCATTGTCAAAATTAAGCGTTTTAATTTTTTTATTGTCTCTAATATTAACAGATATTGAACTATCATCATTTAACTTTATAGGGCTTTTTTTAATAGTTTGCGTTAAAGTATTTATTTCTATATTATTAGCACACATATAGGCAAACCAAGTTTGTTTATTTATCGTACCTTCATACTTTTTAATATTATTTATTTCTTGAGAATAGTTATATATTCTATCTAATTCCTCTATATCTTCTTTATTTAAAATGTCAAAAAATTTTGATATTTCATACCTTTTTGTATTTCCAATAGCAATTAAAGGCTGTAATTTTTTGTCATCAGAACTAATATTTTCTATATATTCAATTAAATTTTCAATTTTCATAATTGTTTTCCTCCTTTATTTATAATGTGTCGACCACTTTTTGAAAAAATGATTTCTCTTCTTAGGGATTATTTTACCACAAAATACTTTAAAATGGAATTAGTCAAAGGGAAATTATTTAAAATTTGAAAGCTAGCTAAGATTTTCTTTTGATATAGAATTTGGAAAGCGAGGAAAAAATATGTCAAAAAAAATGGAAAAAGAAATTAAAGAAAGGGTTGTATTATATGTTTATTACGATGACTGCGATATAGACTATGCGTGTGAAAAAGAAAAAATGTTAAGGAAGTTCTGTGAAGATAATAATTATGATGTTGTGGGAATTTTTAGAAGTCCCTATTACTCTGATTTTGATGGATTAAGTCCTGATATAAAAACTATAATGGAAGATGCTAAAAAGGAAAAATTTGATAGATTTTTATGTTATTCATTAAATGAAATTGCTGATAGTCCACTAATGCAAGCCGTTATATCATATATTATAGATTTCTGTGGTGTATGTGTTGAAACAATAATTGAAGGAAAATTAGATATTGATTTCTTCTATGGTGTGTTTGTTTTCGAAAATTGTAAGCAGAAAAAAGAACTGGATAAATTACATAACCCTTATTCAGCAAGATTTGTTCGTTATCTTGATGCTTATCAATTAGAAAAACCAGAAACAAAAAACAATGACAATAATGACTATCAAGTATTATAGATTAAGATAAATCATAAAGTTAATTAGGTGGTATACAATGAAAATTGTTAATGTTTTCAATGAAAATGGAAAGACACTTCAACAAATAATGGAGGAATTTTTGATAGACTATTGTTTAGAGATTGGTTCTTTTAGTAAATAATACTATAATAATATTTGTTAATGTGTCCTACCAAGAAAGGAGTTAAAGTATGAAAGGTAAGACATTTAATGTTGCTCTTTATATTAGACTATCTCATGAAGATGGAGATAATATGGAAAGCGAAAGTATCACAAATCAAAGAGACTTACTACAAATGTTCTTAGAAAAGACCGAAGAAAAACTAATATACATTGACGAATATGTTGACGATGGTGTTAGTGGTTCTACTTTTGACAGACCTTCTTGGAAAAGGCTAATTGCAGATATTGATAGTGGTAAAGTAAATACTATTATAACCAAAGATTTATCTCGTATGGGTAGAGATTATATCTCTATGGGGGAATATATCGAAAGAATATTCCCCGAACGAGGTATAAGATATATTGCTATAAATGATGATATAGATACTCTTTACGAAACACCTGGCTTAGAGTTTTTACAATTTAAGTTAATGTTTAATGATTATTATTTAAAAGATACATCTAAGAAGATTAGAAAGATTGTAAAAGCAAAGAAAGAAAAAGGGCAATTTTTAGGGTGGAAAGCAGTATATGGTTATAAGAAAGACCCAAACGATAAACATAAAATAATTATTGACGAAGAAGTAAGACCAATTATTGAAAGGATGTTTAATTTAGCATTAGAGGGTAAAAGTCCAAGACAAATAGCAAATATATTTTCTGACGAACATATACCTACACCAAGTGTATATGCTAATCTTAACAGAGGTATGAGGTCAACTGCTTATGAATTATGGTGTCCTAGAACTATTGAAGAAATGCTTATAAACCAAACTTACATTGGTAATTTAACACAAGGTAGAAGAAAAAAATTAGGTTATAAATCTAAAAAAGAAATTAGAACACCAAAAGAAGAATGGATAATTGTAGAAAATACCCACGAGGCAATAATTGATAAAAAAGTATTTTATACAGTTCAAGACTTATTAAAGAAAAATAAAAATAAGACCAATAACAATATACAATTACTTTCTGGGTTTATGTTTTGTAAAGAATGCGGACACGCAATAGGAATAAATAAAAGTAGCGATGGTAGAAGAAAATATTGTTGTTGTACTTATTATACTTCACATTCTAAATATGGTTTATGTACTCCACATACTTGCAATTATGATAAATTAGAAAATGCTATTTTAGAAGAAATTAAAGATATGTGTAATCAATATGTTGATAATGCTACATTTAAAGATAAAGTTGATGTGGCGAAGAAAAAGAATGATATTAAAGCAAAAATACAAAAAGATATTAGTACATTAGATAGAAAAATTAGTTGTAATCTATCATATATAGATAAAATTTACGAAGATAAATTAAATGGCAATATTGATATGGAAATGTTTAATAGATTAACTATTAAATATAAAGAAGAAATAGACATTTGGAAAAGTAAGAAAAATGAATTAGAAGAAGAACTTAATAATATTAGTAATGAAAGTAACACAAAAGAAAAAGAAGAAACACTAAAAAAGATAAACGAATATTTATCTTTTGAAAAACCTAATAGAAATTTATTAGTTAATTTAATTGACAAAATAATTATTAGTGAAGATAAGACAGTGGAAATTCATTATAAATTTAAATTGGTATAATATTATAAGTTTGATAACCGATAGGATTTTTGGCATTAGAACTTATGATATTTTTTTAGTAAGAAATTTATCATAAGTTTAGTATCCGATGACCTTTTCTACCACCAATTATATAAGAATCTTTAAGCATACTTATACCGAAATTATCTATTTTTTTCCTTGAAACAATAAAACTACCATCTCTTTTCGTTAACCCAGCAAAATTAACCAAATAATCATTCTCGCCACCATTATATACATATATAGTAGCCTCACTACCACAAAAACCAATCTGAACATCACCAGATAAAACAGCAGCCGTAACCTTATCCGCGCCTGGTGTTAAAATAATTTCCACATCTAAACCCTCATCACTAAAATACCCAAGCGCATGCGCTAAATATTGTGGTGTATAAAAAACTGAATGTGTAACCTCAGCAACCTTGATTTTTTTAAGTCCACTCCTATCATTATTAAATAAAAATAAGAAACTAGTAATTATTAATACAATCAATATTAATAAAGGCAAAAAGTATTTTTTCATTTTTCCTTCCTTTCCCTCTATTATATTCCATTAACCAAAATCGGTTAAGGATTAATACCATAATTGTATCTTTTTTCTTGTTATAAAACTCCTTATGTGGTAAACTATATATAGGAAGTATAGGAGGAATTATGAGTTTATATTATATAGATAATTTATATAAAGATATTGATTATAAAGCATTAATTGATGTTATGTTTGAAGAAGCAGACTCTTTTTATTTAAGAGTATCAAGATCAAGAATCGGCGATAAATACAATGAAGGAAGAGATGACTTTTTAAACATACCAAAATGTATAATAAGTGAAAGTTCAAGATCAAAATATTATGCTGATATGCACTTTTTAATAACACCAGAACTAAAAGAAATGGTCTTAAAATACCTAAAACCAGACGGAATATGTGCATTTGGATTCTATAAAGATAATATCCGTATATTTTGCACAGAAGAAGCAAGTATGACATATATTGTCCTAAAAGATGAAATGGTATCAATAAGAACAAAACTAATAAATAAAGGCATTAAAATAGATAGATTTACAGCAATAATGGAGCCTTGGCTTATAAACGAAAAAAGTTATGAATACTATGCAAAGAATCCCTCTAAAACAAAAGATATAAAGTTTTTAATGGGTTAGGAGAAATTATGAAATTAGAAGGTTTAAATGAAAAGCAACTTGAAGCAGTTAAAACAACAGATGGCCCTCTACTAGTTTTAGCTGGAGCAGGTAGTGGCAAAACAAAAGTCTTAACTACCAGAATAGCGTATTTAATTGAAAGCGGTGTTGAACCATATAATATCCTTGCAATTACCTTTACCAATAAAGCAGCCAAAGAAATGAAAGAAAGAATCTTTAAATTGGTAGGAGAAGTAAAAGATATTCAAATATCAACATTCCATTCATTTGGATTATACTTAATCAAAAGACATTACAACTTATTAGGATATGAAAGAAACTTTACTATATTAGATGGTGATGATAGTTTAGTTTTAGTCAAAAACATTGTAAAAGAAATGGGCTTAAATAGTGATGACTATAACCCAAAAGCAATAAGAAATAAAATAAGTGGCGCGAAAAATGAATTAGTAGATCCCTTTGAATACGAAAAATATGCAACTACTGACTTTGAAGAAGTAGTATGTAAAGTATATAAAAAATATGAAGAAAGACTAAAAAGTAATAATAGTGTCGATTTTGATGATTTATTAATATTACCAATAAAACTATTTAGTACATTCAAAGATATATTAAAAATGTATCAAGAAAGATTTAAATATATCTTAGTAGATGAATATCAAGATACCAATAGAGTTCAGTATATATTAGTAAATATGCTAGCAGCAAAATATAAAAATATTTGTGTAGTAGGTGATAATGACCAAGCAATATACTCTTGGAGGGGATCTGATTACCGCAATATTCTAAACTTTGAAAACGATTATCCAAGCCTTAAATCCGTAATGCTAGAAGAAAACTACCGATCAACTAAAACTATATTAAATGCAGCAAATGATGTTATAAAAAATAACAAAATAAGGAAAGATAAAAACTTATGGACTAAAAGTGAAGAAGGACCAAAAATAAGATATCATAGAGCAAGCGATGAAAAAGATGAATCATATTATGTTGTAAATGAAATCAAAAATCTCTTATATGATGGTGTTAAAAGAGAAAATATAGCAGTTCTATATAGAACAAATGCCCAATCAAGAAATATTGAAGAAGCAATGCTAAAAGAAAATATACCATATAAAGTAATAGGAAGTTTCTACTTCTATAACCGAAAAGAAATTAAAGATTTAATAAGTTATTTAAAATTAATTTACAATACAAATGATGATATCAGCTTAGTTAGAATTATAAATGTACCCAAAAGAGGAATAGGTGATAGAACCATATCTAATCTAAGTGATAAATCATTTAAATTAAATAAAAGTTTATATGATGTAATTGATAGTGGTAAAGAATTAACCTTCAAAAATACAATTGAAGAATTAAGGGAATTATCAAATAATGTTAGCTTAACTGAATTAATTGATTTAATTCTTGATAAAAGTGGTATAAGAAAAGATTTAGAAAGTGAAAAAAGCGTTGATGCTGAAATTAGACTATCAAACTTAGAAGAATTTAAATCAATAACAAGAACATATGAAGAAGCAAATGATTCAGTATCGTTAGGTGACTTCCTAGAAGAAATCAGCTTAGTAGCAGATATTAATGAACATAAAAATGAAACAAATGTTGTAACTCTTATGACAATTCATTCAGCAAAAGGACTAGAATTTGACTATGTCTTTGTAATAGGTATGGAAGAAGGATTATTTCCACATCTTAATAGTATGGAAACAGAAGACTTAGAAGAAGAAAGAAGACTTTGCTATGTAGCAATTACTCGTGCTAAGAAAAAATTGTGGCTTGTAAACGCTAAAAGAAGAATGATTTATGGCAAAACAGATTCTTATTTGCCAAGCAGATTTATTAATGAAATATCTGATGAATATTTAGAAAAAGATGAAGTAAATAAAGTAAAATATGAAAATACAACAACTGATGACTATAAATATGGTGATAAAGTAAACCATAAAATATTTGGTCTTGGTGTTATTGTCGGAATAGATGAAAGAGATTTAACTATTGCCTTTGGAAGTAAATACGGTATTAAAAAAATCGCCAAAGGTCACGCTAGTTTAAGGAGGGAAGAAGATGCTTAATATTTTTGATGATTTAAATAAAGCCCTAGAACCAGTTCAAAGATTTATTGAAAAAAATTATTCAAATCCTTTATTATGGATTGGATTATTAGTAGGTTTATTTTTACTAGCAAAAATAATATATGAATCATTGCAAAAGGAAAAATAATTATGGACATAAAAAATAGAATAGATGAACTAATTAACATTTTAAATAAAGCAAACTATGAATATTATGTTCTAGATAATCCAACTATAACAGATCAAGAATATGATAAATATTTAAGAGAATTAATTGTTCTAGAAGAAAAATATCCATAATATGCAAGAAATGATTCTCCAACTCAAAGAGTAGGATCAGAAGTCGTATCAAAATTTGAAAAAGTTACATATGATGTTCCAATGCTTAGTTTAAGTGATGTTTTTAGTGAAGAAGAAGTAAAAGAATTTGATAAAAGGGTAAGAAGTGTTGTTTCAAATCCTGAATATATGTGCGAATTAAAAATAGATGGATTAAGTGTTTCTCTATTATATAAAAACGGAAAACTTGTTCGCGGTTCAACAAGAGGTAATGGTGTAGTAGGTGAAAATATAACTCATAATGTTAAAACAATTAAAAATGTTCCCCTTACTTTAACTGAAAATATAGATATTGAAGTACGTGGCGAGATATATATGAGTAAAAAAGCCTTTGAACTTTGTAATCAAGAAAAAATAAAAAATAATGAAGAACCTTTTATGAATCCAAGAAATGCAGCAAGCGGAAGTGTTAGACAATTAGATAGTCGTATTACTGCCAAAAGAAACCTTTCAACATTTATCTATCATTTACCAAATCCTTTAGATTATGGAATTCATACTCATAGTTCTGCACTTGAATATATGAAAAAATTAGGTCTTACAGTTAATAAAGCTAATAAACTTGTTCATAATATTAATGAAGTTTTAGATTTTATAAAATATCATACTGAACATAGAGATGAATTGCCTTATGAAATAGATGGAATTGTATTAAAGTAAATAATGTTGATGATCAAACTCTTTTAGGATATACATCAAAATATCCTAGATGGGCAACAGCTTATAAGTTTCCAGCAATGAAAGTTTATACTAGATTAAATGATATTATTTTAACAGTTGGAAGAACAGGTAAAATAACACCAAATGCTGTTTTGGAGCCTGTAATATTAATGGGATCAAGAATAAGTCGTGCAACACTACATAATGAAGATTATATTTTAAATAATGATATTCGTATAGGTGATATTGTTAGTGTTATTAAAGCAGGAGATGTTATTCCAAGAGTTGAAGGCCCATTAATTGAACGAAGAATTGGAAATGAAGAAAAGTTTACCTTTAGCAAAAAATGTCCAATATGTAATTCTATTCTTGTTAAAAAAGATGAAGAAGCTGATTATTATTGTATAAATAAAAATTGTCCAGCTAGACATATTGAAAAACTAATTCATTTTGCATCTAAACCAGCAATGGATTTATTTGGTTTAGGTGATGAGATAATTGAAGACTTTTACAATTATGGTTATCTAAAAGAAATTACTGATTTTTATGAATTATCAAAATACTATGATAATATAATGGAACTTGAAGGATTCGGTTCTAAAAAAATTGATTTAATTTTAAAAGGAATTGAAGAAAGTAAAAAGAATTCTTTAGAAAAATTTATATATGGTTTAGGTATTAAAAGAGTAGGTGTTAAAAATGCAAGTATTCTTGCTAAAACATTTAAAAATATAGATAATTTAATGAATGCTTCAATATTTGATATAGCAAATATTCGTGATATGGGTGATATAATTGCTCGTAATATATATTATTATTTCCAAGATGAAGATAATAAAAAAATGATTGAAAAATTTATTTTCTATGGTTTAAATATGAATTATATTGGCAATATTATTTTAGAAAATGATATATTTTATAACAAAAACTTTGTTTTAACGGGTACAATTAGTATTTCTCGTGAAGAAGCAACAGAAATTATTGAATCTTTTGGTAGAAAAGTTACTAATAGTGTTACATCTAAAACATATGCTGTTATTGTTGGTGAAGATCCTGGTTCAAAATATGATAAGGCTTTAGAACTTGGTACAAATATATGGGATAATGATTACTTTCTTAAAATGGTAAAAAGTGTTAATCATTAATTTTAAAAAATCGCTCATTATAATAATGAGGTGAGATTTTATGGAAAACAAGTTTGTTGTTAATGGTTCAAAAGAAGCTTTGGATAATATGAAATATGAGATAGCTCGTGAACTAGGCGTTACACTTGGACCAGATACTACATCTAGAATGAATGGTAGTGTTGGTGGTTATATGACTAAGAAATTAGTTGAACTTGGTAAACAATCAATTAGATAGTTACTTAATAGAACTGGATTTATTCTAGTTCTTTTTGTTTAAGTATTGAAAAAAATAATAAAGTATTGTATAATTGAGTTATAAAAATAATAAAGACACGAATAAAAGTGTTGATAAAGTAATAAATAATGGAAGGAATGT
>HF993306.1 GCA_000433875.1 Firmicutes bacterium CAG:884 | reverse complement strand
AAACTAGAAAACTAGCTTTTTTTCAAATGAAACTTTTTCAAGTATCTATCAATTCTATCTTTTCCAAAGATTGAATCAACAAGACCTATCTTATAAGATAAAACAAAATATATGATCATACCAACAATAGAATAAACTGCTAAACTAACCATACTAATCATTCTACCACCAACTAAATATTGATTAATAATTAATTTTAAACCAATTAAACAAATTAGCATTACTAAAGAACAAACAATTGTTTTAAGAGAATTCATAAATGTTTTTTTATAAGCAAAATGATATTTTTTTCTAAAATAAATTAAAACAACTAAAAATATAAGTAATTGAATAAATATATCTGTAAAAGCTGGAGCATAATAACCTTTTATACCAATTGCATTAAATAAATGAATCATCGGTGTATTAAGTACAATTTTAAGTAAAACACAAGATCCTAAAATAATAAATGTTAATTTAGTATTATTCATAGCTTGATTTGCATCAACTAAAATTGAATACATTGAATAACTAACTGATGTAAATATAGTAAACATAAGCATAGCTGAACCAAGTTCAAGACTATCTATACCATAGAATACAGTCCATATAGGACGAGATAGAAATGAAATCCCAATAGCCATAGGTAAAGTTAGATAAATAATCATTTGAAAAGCTTGATTAACTTTATCATTTACACTTTTCATATCATTTACAACTAAACTACTACTAATTGAAGGAATCAAACTAACTGCAACTCCTAAACAAATAGATGCAATAATTGTGTTAAATTTATTTCCCCAAGTAACAATAACACTTGATGCTGTTTCAGCTGTTATTGTATCAAATCCTACACTAGTTAACCCTTTAACAACTGTAAATGTATCAACTAAACCATAAGCTGATTTCATAACGGCTATAATTATAAAAGGAACAGCATAAACAATAATTTTTTTAATTAATTCTTTATCACTTATTTTAACACTATTATCATTTTTAACTTTGAATTTACTTTTATTTTTATTAATTTTAAGTAATATATATATACTAGCAGCAATTGCACCGACTGTTGCCCCAAATACACTGATTGCAACACCATTAGTAACACCCAAATCAAATACTTTGATTGCTAAATAACTACCAAGTACAACAACAAGCACTCTAACTAATTGTTCAATAATATTAGCAATACTACTTATTTGAATATATTTAGATCCTTGAACATATCCTCTAGCTACACTTAATAAAGGAACAAATAATAAAGCTGTAGATACTACTCTAATTACATAAGCAATATCTTTTATGCTATTACCACCTGTTGCATTTCCCATAATATATCTAGCTAATCCTTCAGCAAAAATGAACATAAGTAAGAAACATATAAAGCCAAAGATTGTCATAATTCTTTTGCCTAATTTATATATTCTTTCTTTTGCTTCATAATTACCTAGTGTATCATATTCACTAACAGACTTTGAAATTGCAAGGGGAACACCACTTGTACTTACATTTACAAACATTGAATATATACTATAAGCATAACTATATAAGCTTCTTCCCATAGTACCAATAATTGCATAGAAAGGAATGACATATACAAGGCCTAATACTTTACATGCAATAATGCCGAGTGTTGCTATAATTGCGCCACTCATAAAATTCGTTTTTTTCATAATCAACCTCATTCATACATAATTAAAGCAGAAAAACAATATATTTGGTCTTCACCACTTATACCAACTGCAACGTTATATTTTATATCATATATTTCATCAACATTTTCAATAAAACTATTTATTTTATTTTCTAAATCACTTTCATTTTCTTCATCAAAAACTTTAACTTTCACATTATCACCAATATTATTATAAATATAAAACTATAAATATATTGTCAATTTTTTAATTTTTTTTGAATTATTTTATAATTAGGATAATATTTTGATACGGTTTTCCAAAATTCTTTTGAATGATTAAAATGTACAAAGTGTGATAGTTCATGAACTATTACATAATCTAAACAATCATAATCATATTTAATTAGATTAAGGTTTAGGGTAATAGAATTAATTCTTCGATTACATACACCCCATCTAGTTTTCATAGTTCTTATTTTTAGTATTGGATATGGTATATTTTCATCAAATTTATTATAATAAAAATCTAATCGTTCTTTAAATATTTCGTGTATTTTATTACTATACCATTTATTTAAAACTTTTTCGTTTTTAACTTTTATTATATTATTTTCTACTTCTATATTTATACTTTCATCAAATATTATATCATATTTTTTGCCCATTAAATAAAATCCTTTTTTTTCTTTTTTATTTAATGTTTTGTTTAAGAAATTAATATTATCATCTAAAATTTTTTTTATTCTTGTATTTGTTACAAAATAATTGGTTGTAACTATAATATTTTTATTTTCATCTACTCTAATATAGGTATTTTTATTACTTTTTCTTTTAATAATAACATTATATTTTTGATTATTTAATTCATATTCCATATAATACCTACTTAATTAGTGATAAACCTATTCTTTTTTTAGCTAAATCAATACTATCTACATATACTTCTATTATTTCACCAACAGATAATATATCACCGGGATCTTTAACAAAGTCTTTAGACATTTTAGAGATGTGGATTAATCCGTCATCGTGCAAACCAATATCGACGAATGCACCAAATGGTGTTACGTTGCGGACTGTTCCGTTTAATGTATCACCTATTTTTAAATCTTTTATATCTAATATATCGTGTCTTAGTATTGGTTTTTTTGCTTCATCTCTTGGATCTCTTTTAGGTTTTTTTAGTGATAAAATTATGTCTTCTAATGTAAATGTATCAGTATTTAATTTTTTGCTCATTTCATCTATGTTAATATTAATATTCATTTTATCGGTTCCGATATCATTTATATTAAGGTTTAATTCTTCTAATAGTTTAAGTGCAAGAGGATAACTTTCTGGATGAATTGAGGTTTCATCTAGTATATTAGATCCGTTTACTCTTAAGAATCCGATTGCTTGTTCATATACTTTCGGGCTAAGAATTTTTTTATCTAATAATTCTTCTCTTGATTCAAATCTTTTGTTTTCGCGATATTTTATAATTTTTTCAATAGAACTTTTATTTAAACCTGATATATATTTTAGTAAATATGGTGATGCTGTATTTATATTAACGCCTACCATATTAACGGCTTTAGATACTGTAAAATCTAGTGTTTCGCTTAATTTTTTGTTTGGCAAATCGTGTTGATACAAGCCTACACCAATGCTTTCGGGATTAATTTTGACTAGTTCTGCAAGGGGATCTTGTAATCTTCTTCCGATACTTACAGCACTTCTTTCTTCAACTTGTAAATCTGGGAATTCGCTTTTTGCAAGAGGAGATGCGCTATAAACGGATGCTCCAGCTTCACTTACAATAATATAGTTTACGTTTTTATAGTCTTTTATCGTATCAGCTATAAAGGCTTCACTTTCTCTTGATGCGGTTCCATTACCGATTGCAATTATTTCAATTTTATATTTATCTAATAATGCTTTTACTTGCATTTTTGCTTCTTCATATTTTTTTACTGGTTCGTGAGGATAGATTTTAGCAATTTCAACCATTTTGCCTGTTGGATCAATTACTGCTAGTTTGCATCCTGTCCTAAAGGCAGGATCAAGCCCCATAACCCATTTTTCTTTTAATGGTGGTGTTAGTAATAATTTTTCTAGATTTAATCCAAAGCTATCGATTGCATCACTACTTGCTTTATCAGTTAAATCACTTCTTATTTCTCTTTCAATTGCTGGTTTAATTAGTCTTTTATAACTATCATTGATTGCATTTTTTATAATACTCTCAACATAGCTTTCTTTTCTGATTATTTTGCTATATAAAAAATTAATTATTTTTTCATCATCACATTCTATATTAACATTTATTACATTTTCTTTTTCTGCTCTATTGATTGCTAAGATTCTATGTGATTTAATATTATTTATTTTTTCGCTATAATTGTAATACATTTCATATACTTTATTTGGATCATTAGCATTTTTTTTGACTTTACATACAATTATTCCATTATTATAAATATAGTTTCTTGTGCTTTTTCTATAATACGCATTATCACTTACCCACTCAGCTATTATATATGATGCTCCTAATATGGCTTCTTCTTTTGTTTTTACTTTGTCATTTAGATATTTTTTTGTTATTTCATCAATATTTCCTTTGGTTGGAAAACTCATTATGATTTTTGCTAAGCCTTCAAGTCCATTATTAATAGCATCGGTTGCTTTTGTTTTTTTCTTTTCTTTATATGGTCTATACAAGTCTTCAACTTCAACTAATTTACTTGCGTTTAAAATACTATTTTTTAGTTCTTCTGTTAATAGTCCTTTTTCATCGATTAGTCTTATTACATCTTCTTTTCTTTTGAATAAATTAACTTGATATTCATAGTATTCATTTATTTTTCTTATTTCATCTTCGTTTAGGGCTCCGGTTGCTTCTTTACGATATCTTGCGATAAAGGGAACAGTTGCGCCTTCTTCTAAGAGTTTCAAGGTATTTACTACTTGTTCTTTTTTTATGTTTAAAATATTACATATTTCGTTTATTATTATATCATTCACATTTATCACCTATTACATTTTATCAAAAATAGAGATTAAAGTCAAAAAAAATAGACCTTTAGTCTATTTAATCAATTTTTTGATTTTTTTAGATGTTAATTTTCTATTAAATAATACTTTTGTTCTTAATTCTTTCAATAATTCTTCTTTTTCTTTATTACTTAAACTTGCGTTCATCATTATTTCATCTACTAATTCTTCTGCGTCAATCATTTTTTTAGATAATTCGTATTCTTCTTTATTTATATCTTGGTATTCTATTTCTATTTCATCTTCATTTTCTACAGCTTGAATACTTTTATATTTTTTATTGGCATTTGCTGGATCATATTCTTTGATTGCATCTTTATATGGTACAAGTCTATTAGGATTATAAATTAAGAACTTGTTTTCATTGTCGGTAAATGCCATAAAATAGTTGATTGATGCAAATATAACATTGATAACTGGTAATACTGATGAGATAATAAATACTCCGTGCAAAACTTTTTCTTCGACTGGTTTACAAATTGCATATCCTAATTTATAGGCTCTTATTCTTGAACCAATATGCGCGGATAGATTTAATATATTAGATAAAATAATTGATAAAAAGAATGGAATTGGGAAATTAAACGCTAATAGAGCTAATAATGTATCTATAAGTATTATAGAAATAGCCGTCATAATTTTCATAGTTTCACCTCAAAGTACTTTATATTATACACATATTTTAGAAAAATGCAAATAATTTTATCAATTAAAAATCACACTTAAATTAGTGTGATTTAATTTTTTATGAAATTATACTTCCTTTTACAACATTACTATTATATGATTTAGTTGCAATCATATTATCTACCAATGTACTTGATGAACTTTTGTAATTGACTGTTATTTTAGCACCACTTGCAGTTGCTGCTGCATAAAACATTTGACTATAATTAGAAACGCTTGTGTTACTAGTTGCATTGAAATTAAGTGTAGTTGTAAGAGAAGAACAATTTGAAAACATCATTTGTGTATACAATACACTCGAAAAGTCAAAATTACTGATATTTAATGTTTTTAATTTTGTGCATCCCGAAAACATACTGAAAACACTTTTAAGTTTAGTTGTTTTAAATTTACTTAAATCAAGGGTTGTTAATGATGTGCAACGCTCAAACATTGACCCCATAAAACCAACATTTGATGTATCAAACTTACTTAAATCCAGACTTGTTAATGATGAACAACCATTGAATAACCCATACATATTTGTTACTTTGGATGTATTAAAATTACTCAAACTTAATGATGTAATCTTTGAACAATTATAAAACATTGCCCCTATATCGGTTGTATTTGATGTATCAAATTTGCTTACATCAATTGCTGATAATAGTGAACAACCATAAAATAAATAGGCAAGAGTTGTCGCTTTTGATGTATTAAAATTACTCAAATCAATTGTTTTCAAGCTAGAACAATTATAAAAAACATAACTTAGATTCTTTACATTTGATGTATCAAGTTTGCTAACATCTAGTGTTGATAGTGCTTTATCATCTCTAAACAAATCACTCATATTTGTTGTTAGTGAAGTATCTACATCGGTACTAAATGTGATGTCATTTAACTGTGTAAATCCGCGAAACATATTTGATGCATCATATGGAAAATATATTTTTTCTGTACTTGCTATCATCAAATTATATCTTGTATTACCATTACTATCAGTTCCGTTTGTATACATCCAAGCATATACTTTATTTGTTTGATTATCTTCATATGATATATCCCAACATTTATTACTCTCGTTACAATTACTTGGTTTACTTCCAAAGTTATTTGTAAATTTTATAGAATATATGGATGTTCGATATCTCCAAAATGAAGTTGTTGTATAATCACTACCATTATAACTTATTCCATTTTTCATCATTGCAAGTGTACTTCCGGCAGATACATTTCCTTTTACTTTTACATAAACATATCCACTTATTGTACTACTTGATTTATAATATATAGTAATAGTTTTACTTGTATTTTTATTAATTGTATCACTATATAAATTATTACTTATTAAAGTGCTATAACTACTATCTTTGTAATATTTAATATCACTTGGTAAATTATAACCACTTAATTCAATACTATATTTAACATTATTTGAACTATTGGTAGTATTTAAAGTAACACTAAATGATCCGCTAGTTCCACCTATAGGTACTTTAAAATAATCGTTTTCTTTTATTCCATTTGTAACATTAACTGCAAAGCGCCAGTTATTACTTGTTGCACTTATATTACCAACAATTGTATTTTGAAAACTGGAATATGTATAATTTATTGTAATAAACAATAAACATAAAATTGAAAACACTAATACTTTCTTCTTCATTTTATCATCCTCAATTATAATATTACCATTTTTTATTTATAAAAACAATATTATCTTAAAAAAACAGATAAAATTTGTTATTTTTTGTTTACATAATTATATGAATCTTTACACATATCATCAAGACTATGACTTGCTTTAAATCCTAGTTTTTCATAAGCATATGTAGGATCTGCATAGCAAGCATCAATATCGCCATCTCTTCTTGGTTTTATTTCATAAGGAACTTCAACATTATTTACTTTTTCAAATGAATTTACAATATCTAAAACACTATAACCATTACCTGTTCCTAAATTAAATATATCGAGTCCACAATTATTTAAAATATCATCGATTGCTTTAATATGACCAACTGCTAGATCAACAACATGAATATAATCTCTTACACCTGTTCCATCAGGAGTATCATAGTCATTTCCAAAGACATTTAAATGATCATATTCTTTGTTTGCAACCTTAACAATATAAGGCATTAAATTATTTGGTATACCATTTGGATTTTCACCGATTAAGCCACTCTTATGAGCTCCAACTGGATTAAAATATCTTAAAATAACAATATTCCAATCATTATTTGATTTATATAAATCTTTTAAAATATATTCAATAGTTAATTTAGTTGTTCCATAAGGGTTAGTTGTACTTAAAGGAAAATTTTCTTTTATAGGTAATGTATGAGGTTTTCCATAAACTGTTGCACTTGATGAAAATATAAAATTATGACAATTATATTCATCCATTACTTCAAGTAATGATAACGTGCTATCAATATTATTGCGGTAATACATTAATGGTTTTAATGTACTTTCACCAACTGCTTTATAACCGGCAAAATGAATAACAATATCAATTTTATTTTCATTAAATATTTTTTCTAAAATAGTTTTATCACATACATCGCCTTCATAAAAGACAAAATCTTTCCCTGTTATTTTCTTAATATTATCAATAACTTCTCTTTTTGAGTTTGAAAAATTATCTATACCAACTACTTCATAGCCTCTATCTAATAATTCAACTAAGGTGTGGCTTCCTATGTAACCACAAGAACCTGTAAGTAATACTTTCATAATTAATCCTTTCTTATTCCTAAATGCTCATAAGCTTTTTCTGTAACCATTCTTCCTCTTGGAGTTCTTTTTAAAAAGCCATTTTGTAAAAGATATGGTTCATATACATCTTCAATGGTAGTTTGTTCTTCACCAATTGATGAGCTTATAGCTTCTATTCCAACTGGTCCACCATTAAATCTTTCAATTATTGCTTTAAGTAAATTATAGTCCGTTTCATCTAATCCTTCTTTATCTACCTTTAATCTATCTAAAGCATATGATGCAACATCATAGCTTATTACATCGTTTTCCATAACACAAGCATAGTCACGAACTCTTTTAAAGAGTCTATTAGCGATTCTTGGTGTTCCTCTACTTCTACGGGCGATTTCAAGTGCAGCATCATCACTAATTTCATAATCTAAAACTCTTGATGTTCTTTTAACAATGTTTTTAAGTTCTTCAATTGTGTAATAATTAAGTTTACTGACAATTCCAAATCTATCTCTTAATGGTCCTGTTAGATCGCCTGCTCTTGTAGTTGCACCAACTAATGTAAAGGGCGGCAAATCAATTTTTATTGATCTACTAGTGCTATCAGTTCCAACTACTATATCTATTGTAAAGTCTTCCATTGCTGAATATAAGATTTCTTCAACGAATCTAGGTATTCTATGGATTTCATCAATAAATAGAACATCCCCTTGTTCTAGAGTTGATAAAACAGCTGCTAAGTCTCCGGTTTTTTCAATAGCTGGTCCACTTGCTGTTTTTATATTACTTCCAAGTTCGTTTGCAATAATATTAGCAAGAGTTGTTTTACCTAATCCTGGAGGACCATATAAAAGTGTATGATCTAATGGTTCCCCACGCATTTTGGCTGCTTTTATAAAAATTTTTAAGTTTTCTTTTACTTCACTTTGACCAATATATTCATCAATTGATTGTGGTCTTATATTTTCACTTTCAATTTCATTTTCTAGTCTTTCACCATTTAAGACATCATTCATTTAATCCCCCTACTTTCATTTTTTGAGTAGTAATTTTAAAGCATCTTTTATTTGTTCACCGATTGGTTTAGAATTATCTACTTCTTTAATTACTTTATTTATATCTACTGCTTTATATCCAAGTCCTTTTAAGGCTTCTTCTAATTCTTCATTGGATTTTTTTTCTTCTTTTGTCATAACAAGTTTTCCTTTTAGGTCTAAAATAATTTGACGAGCTACTTTATCGCCTATTTTAGGAAACTTTTTAAGGTACAAAATATTTTCTCTTTCAATTGCATCAACTAATCCATTAACAGATCCTAAGCCTAGCATTGGAAGGGCCATTTTACATCCTAGTCCTTTTACATCAATAAGTTTCAAAAACATTTCACGCTCTTCTAAATTTTTAAAGCCATATAAACTTATTTCATCTTCTCTAACATACTCATAGACATATATTTTTACATTATCATTTTCTTTGAAAACATATGGATTAGGGGTATATATTTTATACCCTATTCCATTATTTTCTAAAACAACATATGTTGAATATATACTGTCTATTCGTCCACTTATAAAATCGTACATAAATCACCTTTTTGTTTTAATCATATAAACTAAAATATAATATTCAAAGATTGCAAATAAAATTATATATATACCCATTAATATAAGTGTTAATGTACCATTTGTATAATGGTCAATAACGTTTGGTAATGATGCTGGGATATATTTTGCAACGAATGATGCAAAATTGCCTAAATATTTACCATAAAAACTAGCGATGGCATTTAATACTCTAAGTAAAATATCAAAGGCACATATAAAATATACAATTCTTTTAAATCCCCTTAAAAAGAAACAAGCAATTACTATTACTGCAATTATAATTATTAAATCTAACATATCTATCCTCCATATTCAATTATAAAATCATCATAAATTATTTTTTTTACTTTTTTATTTTCTATTACGATTGTAATTTTGTCCAAATCATATTTATATTCATTTTCTTCTTTTATATATTCTTTATCTTTGATTCTTTCATATAAAATGTTTGGTTTGACTTTTTCTTCATATTCTTTTATTTCATCTACTAAAATATCATCATAAAAGGTATTTGCTATACTATAACCTGAGACTATATAATCATTATAATAGATTGTATAATTATAGGTTCCGTTTGTACTAAAGGTTTTTAAAATATCTTTATAATCATCTTTTAGTGTTTTAACATTTTCTTCATCTACTATATCATTAAACCTGCGATGTTCAAATTTGGGATTATATATTAAGAACAAAATAAATATTCCTAAAAATCCTAATATTAGATATAAAAGACTTCGCATTTGTGTGTTACTCAATATTATTTTTAGTTTTTCTTTCATTTTAAAATACTTCCAATTAGTTCATTTTTATGGCCATTAATAAAGTCTTTAGCGCTTTGTCTTTTTTTACCTTCAAGTTGAACTTCCTTTAAAACGATTTCACCGTCTATACAAGAAACACCTATTCCATCTTCATATAGTTTAACAATTTTAGATGGTTCTTCATAATGGTTATCTAGTACTCTACTATCCCATACTTTTAATATTTTACCATTAAATATTGTATAAGCTCCCGGATGAGGATTAAGGCCCCTGATTAGATTAAAAACTTCTCTGGCTTTTTTATTGAAATCAATTTTTTCATCTTCTCTTGTGACGTTATAGCCATAAGTTGCTTCTTCATTATTTTGTTTTATTACATTTATATTACCATTTACAATATTGGGGATTGTTTCTATTAATAGATCACGGCCAATTAATGATAATCTATCGTGTAATGATCCTAAAGTATCTTTATCATCAATAATAGTTTCTTTATATGAAATAATATCGCCTTCATCCATTTTATCATTCATATACATTATAGTAATACCAGTTTTATCATAACCATCAATTATAGCGTGATGAATTGGTGCACCGCCTCTTAGTTTTGGTAATAAGGAGGCGTGAACGTTAATGGAACCATATTTCGCGCATTCAAGTAAGGCTTTTGGTATAAGTTGACCATAAGCGCAAGTTACTATCATATCTGGTTTTAAATTAACTATTTCTTCATATTCTTTTCTTATTTTTACTGGTTGGAATACTTTTATATTATGTTTTAATGCAACTTTTTTAATAGCTGGCTCAAGTATTTTTTTCCCTGATATTCTATCTGGTTGTGTTACAACGCTTATTACATCATAATTTTCGATTAAGGCTTCTAATATAGGAACGCTAAAGTCTGGTGTTCCCATAAATACTATTTTTAATTTCATTTTTTTACCTCCTATGAATAATTCTACCACACATTAGAATTTTTTCCTATCATTTTATAAATTATTTTTAAAGTCTTATAGGATTAAATTCTAATAATACTTTTATTTTACTTTCTTTATAGTGATCATTTATATATTTTATTTTTTCGTATATTTTTTTATATTCTTTGTATTTTACAATTATTTGTACTGTATAGATATTATTTATTTTAGGGATAAGAGCACTTGATGGTCCTAAAACACTTAAGTTTGCTTTTTCCAAATAGTTTACAATTTTATTTCCTTCGATAAAACATTTATCTATATCTTTATCCATTATTTTGATTAATAAAATATCACAAAATGGTGGATAATTTAATTCTTTTCTTATTTTCATTTCATAATCATAAAATGTTTTATAATCATTTATGGATGCTAATCTTATACTATAATGGTCAATATTGAATCCTTGAATAATGACTTCTCCTTTTTTAGTACTTCTACCGCTTCTTCCAGAAACTTGATTTAAGAGTTGAAAAGTTCTTTCACTACTTCTGAAATCAGGAACATTTAAACCGGCATCACCATTAATAACGCCTACTAGTGTAACATCTTTAAAGTCAAGGCCTTTGGCAATCATTTGGGTTCCAATTAATATATCATATTTATGTTCAGCAAATGCATTTATAATTTCTTCGTGAGCGCCTTTCTTACTTGTTGTGTCTACATCCATTCTAATAACTCTTGCTTTAAACATTTCCTTTATAGTTTCTTCTAATTTTTCGGTTCCAAAACCTAGTGATTTTAGATTTTTACTTTTACATTTAGGGCATAATTCAAAGGTGTTTGTTTCATAATTGCAATAATGGCATTTTAATTTACTACTTGTTTTATGTAGTACCAAAGGAATATCACAGTTAGGGCATTTTATTACTTCCCCACATTCTGTACATACTAAACTGGTTGTATATCCTCTTCTATTTAAAAGTATAATTACTTGCTCATTATTATTTAGTCTTTCAGTTATTTTATTTTTTAATTCATCTGATATAATACGATTTCCTTTTTTAAATTCTTCACACATATCAATGAGTTTAACTGTTGGCATTTGTTTATTGACTCTATTTTTAAGTTCTAATAATGTATAAATATTTAATTTTGCTCTTGTATAACTTTCAATTGATGGGGTTGCACTTCCGAGTACTAATAAGGCATTATGATTTTTGCATCTTTTTAGAGCGACATCAATTGCATTATAGGTTGGCATATTTTCTTGATGATAGGTACTGGAGTGTTCTTCATCTATAACAATTAAGCCTAAATTAGTAAAGGGTGCGAAGATCGCACTTCTTGCGCCTACGGCAATTTTAACTTCTTTTCTTTCGATTCTGCGCCACTCATCGTATTTTTCGCCGTCAGATAATCTACTATGTAGTATTGCAACATTGCCTTTGAATCTTGATTTGAAAATGCTTGTTAATTGAGGGGTTAAACTTATTTCGGGTACTAAAACAATTACTTCTTTTCCTCTTTTTAAGACTTCATCAATTATATGCATATATACTTCTGTTTTTCCGGATCCAGTTACACCATATAATAGAAATGGTTTAAATTCACTATATGATATAACTTTATTTACAGCATTTTGTTGTTCTTCATTTAGAATAACTTTATTATATTCTTTTATATTTCCTTCCAATAAACGATTTTTTTCAATTTTAATTTCTTTTAAATAACCATTTTTTATTAGTTCAGTTGTTGCATATATAGAAATATCATTGCATTCTTTTTTTAAAGTTTTCTTTTCTTTTACTAGATCAAATACTTCTTTCTTTTTTCCTTTAAAGGTTCCTTCTTTGATAACTTCTAAATATACATCATATTTAATACTAATATTTGTTCCGTTTTTAGCTTTTAAGGCTTTTGGTAACATTACTTGATAAGCACTTGATAGTGTACATAATGTTTTTTTGACCATCCATTTACCTAGTTCAATCATTTCTTCATTTAATACTGGTTTTTCATCTATTAAAGAAATAATTTTTTTTGTTGGATATTCAGGTTTTTTTTGGTTTACCTCCAGAATAAATCCTTCTAAGCACATTTTACCAAAAGGTACTAGTACTCTTTCTCCTACCAAAACATTCATATTAGAAGGAACTTCATATGTAAATATTTTGTCTATATTTTTATTGCTTAATTCAACTACAACACCTGCATACATACTTTTTTCCTCCTTAATATATTCAAATTATACCATACTAATATAAAGAAAAGAAGTATATTTTTTATATACTTATCTTTTATAATTGGTATCTTCTTGAATATCAATATAACCTTTAACTAAATTAGCGATTACATAACCGATTAATTTATTTTTGCGGTACTCGATAATCATTTTGGCATCAGTTTCTGGGTATGCCATCCATATTATTCTATCAATGATATCTCTATTTGTTTCATAGTCTTTATTTACTTTTTTTACAAGGGAACTGTATCCTTCTGATAGATATATTGTTTTTAATGAGTCATAATAAGTGTTTTCATCTTTAATTTGATATTCTTTTTTATTTGATATTTCATCAGCATATCTATAGTTAACAAACATTTTAATTAAATCACTTAAATTATCATTTTTACCGATTGTATTAGTTATTATTTCTAATACATCATTACTTGTTAAAGATGCTCTTAGATTAGCTCTTAAGTTATTATTTCCTCTTGTAAAATATTTATCTTCATTTTCAGTAATATATTTATAAAGAGCGATTTCAACTTGTTCTTCGCCATATTTTTTATAGGTTGCATCAATACAATCATATAATGGTTTTTCACTTTTAATATTTTGTTTTTCAATTTTACAGATAGAATCTAAAGTATTTTCTTTAAAGCAGGATGAGCCTATTTTATAGATAACTTTTAGTTCAGGATCTTTTACATTATTACTCATTTGATTTAAATAGTTACTAAAGACACTTGCATTTAATTTAATATTTTTATTTAACAACTGGGCAATTACTTTACAGATTTCTTCATTATAAGAATAGTTTCCGTCCCTTGCTATGCCAACTCCTTTATAGATCGCATTAACTGGTGATGGATTTATTAGCTCTTTTTTGATTTCTTCATCTTGATTTACGAAATCAATAATTGCCTTAGCATCTTCTTTTTTATTTACTCTAATTACGATTAAATCATTTCTTAATCTTGATGCAACTTTAGATGTGTGAGTGATATTGTTTGATCTTACAAAATCAAATAGTCTTGTAACATTACTGTCTAAATTGTGTGTATTAAGAGAAATATATAATTTAATTGCATTTAAATTATCTACTTTACCATTACAGAACCTACAAAAATATTCTTTAGGGTTGTTTTTAAAAACTTCAATTCCTGGGCGAGTTTTAAATCTTTCAATCCATCTATTAAAATATGGTAAAATAGATTCTTCTTTGGTATTATAGTGTACAAGCAATGAATAAACGGCATTGCTTGTTATCATAAATGTTTTATCTTTACTTTTATTATAATCATATATTTTACTTACATAATTTAAAAAACTATCAAGGTATTCTCTTTTATTCATTTTCTTTTATCTCCTCAATTACTTTTGATAAATCAATTGTGTCATCAAGTTCATCTACTGTATTAGTTTCTATTTCATCATTAATTATTTTCTTACCATCTAAATCATACATAACTATCACCATATTAATGGTATCACATTTTACACTTTTTTACAATAACTTTATATACAAAAAAGTGGTATCTTTTATTTTATTTAATTTTATAGTATAATGTTATAGGTGAAGTGTATGAATTACCCAAAGGGAATAGTTAAACCGAAACACGAAATCAATTATAGTAATAGAGGTATGAATTTAGAAGCTGATTTAAATGCTACTAATGAGTATTATTTATTAACTGATAAAGCGGTTATTTATAAGAAACCAACACCTATTACTATAAGTAAGGTTGATTATTCAAATAAAAATGATGCTGTTATAAAGGAAGGTCATTTTAGGATTCCTTCGACAACTGATTATAACGGGATATATAAAGGAAAGTATATTGATTTTGAGGCTAAGGAAACAAAAAATAATAATTTCCCTCTTAGAAATATTCATAAGCATCAAATTGAACATTTAAGAAAAATTGAAAAACATGGTGGGATTGGATTTTTGATAGTAAGGTTTACAAGTTTAAATGAAACTTATTATTTGAGAGCAAGTGATTTATTTTTGTTTTTAGATAATAATAGTAAATCTAGTATTCCTAATGAGTATTTTAAAGAAAAAGGTTTTTTGATAAAGAACAAATATAATCCTAGATGTGATTTTTTAAAAATAATTGAATATTTATATTTCGGAGGTAAAAATGAATAAAATAAAGGACTTTTTTAAGAAAACTTTAAAAAAAATTAAAGAAATATATTTTACATCATATGACTTTGTAACTAAAAATAAATGGTATTTTATAATTGGTATTTCAACCATAATACTGTTTATAATATTAAATATGTTTCTGAAACTATATATAAGTATTTTAATAGCCTTATTAATAGGATCTGTTAGTTTACTACTATACTTGAAAAGAGGTATGTTTGTGAAAAAGAAGATAAAAGAAAAGAAAAAAACAAAAATAAATGAGACAAAGAAAACAAGTGTAAAAAAGGTTAAAACAAAAAAGAAAAAGATAAAAACAGAACCTACTTATAAAAAAGTAATAAGATATGTTCTTATATTCTTCTGCGTTTTATTCTTGATTGGTTTAGTTGGTGTTGGAGCATTCTTTACTTATATTGTTACAACAACAGAAAAGTTTAATCCAAATAAATTAATAAAGTCAGAATCAACTATATTATATGATAAAGATGGTGTTGAATTCGCGCGTATAGGTGCTGAAAACCGTGAAAAGATAACTTATGATGAACTATCTGAGGTTCTTGTAGATGCTATTATTGCAACAGAAGATTCGAGATTCTTCCAACATAATGGTGTTGATATTCCGAGATTCGCGAAAGCTACGATTGGACAATTACTTGGAAAAGCGGCTGGTGGTGCTTCTACATTAACAATGCAACTTGCTAAAAATAATTATAACGGTATTGACGCTCACGGAATAAAGGGTATTATTCGTAAATTTAGGGATGTTTATGTTTCGGTTTTTCAAATTGAAAAAAATTATACAAAACAAGAAATTATTGAATTATATGTAAATGATATTCAACTTGGTATAACAAGAAATGCTTATGGTGTTGAACAAGCTTCTAAGGTATATTTTGGAAAAAGTGCGAAGGATTTAAGTTTGAGTGAAGCTGCCCTACTTGCTGGTTTGTTCCAAGCTCCTGGTGCATATGATCCTTTTAAAAATCCTGAAGGTGCTTCTGCTAGAAGAAATCAAGTTTTATATTTAATGCAGTTACACGGATATATAACTGCTGAAGAAGCTGAGATTGCAAAATCAATTCCGGTTGAAAGTTTATTGGTTGAAAATAATTCTAATGGTTCAGAATATCAAGCATTTATTGATACTGTAGTTAGTGAAATATATGAATATACTAAAAGCTTAAGTACTGATGGTAAAGGAATAAATCCTTACAATGTTTCTCTTGAAATATATACTACAATGGATAGAAAAAAACAAGATTCAATGAATAATATATTCACTGGTAAATCTTATAAATGGGAAAATACTCAAGTTCAAGCTGGTAGTGTTGTTCTTGATATTAATACAGGAGCGATCGTTGCTGTTGGAAATGGACGCAACAGAACTGGTGTTTGGTTATATAATTATGCTACGCAAATGAGAAGACAAATTGGTTCTACTGCTAAACCTTTATATGATTATGGTCCAGGAATAGAATATAATAACTGGTCTACTTATACTCCATTTGTTGATGAGGCTCATAGTTATTCATCTGGTAATCAAATATTTAACTGGTATACTGGTTATGTTGGATTAACTACTCTTAGAGATTGTGTTGTTAATTCAAGAAATATACCTGCTTTAAAGGCTTTCCAATCTGTTAAGAATTCAAATATAAGACAGTTTGTTGAAAATTTAGGTCTTAGTCCTGAATATGAAGGAAATGATAAATATATTCACGAGGCGCACTCAATTGGTTCTTATGGTGATGGAAAAACAAGTGGTGAAAATCCTTTATCAATGGCTGCTGCTTATGCTGCTTTTGGAAATGGTGGTTATTATCATTCACCTTATAGTTTTACAAAGTTTGTTTATCGTGAAACAGAAGAAGTTGTCGAAAATAAAACTACTACTAGAAAAGCAATGAGTTCTCAAACATCATATATGATGACAAATATTTTGAAATCAACTGCTGCTGGTTATGGTTATATAAGAAATCTTGGTGGTGAGGTTGCTGCTAAGACTGGTACTACAAACTTTGATGGTCAAACTAAGTCAAGATACAATATGAGTTATAATGCTGTTAATGATTTATGGGTTGCTGGTTATAATCCTGAGTATGCGATCGCTGTTTGGTATGGTTATCCTTCTCTTGATGGTTATGCAAATAAGGGTTATTACAATAAGTTTAGTAGTGCGGAAAATACAAGATTATGGGCTGCTATTGCTAATAAGGTGTTTAATAGAAATGCTAGATTTAAAATATCAAGCAGTGGTGTTGAAACTGTTAATGTCGAAAAAGATACATATCCTGCTAAGTTAGCTAGTGAGTTTACTCCAAAAGAGTTTGTTACTACTGAATTATTTAAATCAGGTACTGCTCCTACTGAAGTATCTGATAGATTTGCCCGTTTAAATGATGTTACAAATTTAAATATTGAGGTTAGTAATTTAAGGGCTAAATTAACTTGGACTGGTATATCTACTCCTAAGTATTTAGATGAGGAATTCTTAAAAGAATATTTTAAAGGTATTTACAAATCAGAATCTGATCAACAAAAGTTCTTAAAAAGAAGGATTGAGTTAAATCAAAAGACATTGGGTTCTGTTATATATAATATTTATATAAGAAATGAAAATGGTGAGCTTGTTAATATTGGTTCAACTAAAGATACATCTTTTGAATATAAGATAAGTGCTCCTACTACATTTGTTGTTAAGGCTGCATATGAATTATTTAATAAAACATATGGTATTGATAATAGTAGTATTGGTACTGAGATACGCGCTAATTTTAGTGCTTCCCTTATATTCCCTTCTTTAAAGGGTGATAGAAAGATTATAATTAAAAAGGGTAAACAATTAATTGATGAGGGTGTTCAATTATTTGAAAATGGTATTGAGGTAACTAATTTTACAGTTAATAAAAAATATTATTTGGAAAGTGATCTAGATAATCCTATTACTGATATTAATACAAATAATGTTGGTAAATATAGAATCAAATATGAAATATCTTATAATAGTTATTCTAATGTATTATGGAGAGAGATTGAAATACAAGAAAGCGAGGATTAAATCCCTCGTTTTTTTTGTAATTAAAAAGCAAAGATTAAACTTTGCTATAATTGTTTTCCTTTTACTACATTTGAGGTAGATGATTTAGTTGCAATCATATTATCTACTAATGTAGAGGCATCGGCAATATAGTTAAAAGTTGCATACATATCTACTGTACTTCCACTTGCAGACATTGCTATAGTAAATGAGCCACTATCTCCGGGATTTACTTTTCCTAAATTAATCTCTTTACTATTCCATACATTACTATTTTCATCTTTA
>HF993305.1 GCA_000433875.1 Firmicutes bacterium CAG:884 | reverse complement strand
GAATTACCATCAAATATGAAGTTCTATTTAGATAGTGATAAAACAGATAAAGTAGAAATAAATCCTTTAAATCTAAATGGTATATTAAATATAGAAGAGGATAAAGAATATACAATATATTGGGAATGGCCATATGATAGTGGAAATGATAATATACATGATATTGATTATCAAGGTAAAACCTTTACAATAGATGTAAGTATAACAGGTAAACAAACTAGATAATTCTGTAAGATATCCAAGCATTATAGATAAAGATGAAGAGTTGACAATAGATTTAAGTGAATATAATTATACATCATTAAAACTAAAACAAGGAAATAATGATTTATCATTAGATACTCATTATACATATAATAATGGAATATTAAAATTATTCAATATTATAGATGATGTAACAATAACAAATCTAACATCATTTTGTAATATGTATAATGTAGATAATCTAAAAGATTGTTTAATTGCAACCGATTATCCCAATTTTAGAAAAGAAAAAAGTTTAGAAAATGCTAGAAATAATATAGAAAGTAAAGTAGCTGATTTTACTAAAGTTGAACCATATTTAACATATACAGAAAACAATAGTTACCACATAACAAATAATAATTATACGCTTAATACAAATACCTCAAATCAATATTATTATGGAACATCAACAAATCTTAATGTGTCAACAGGTTATCATAATTTAAACGGTGGTGGAGCCGGAACATTTGGAACAATCGATGAACTTATAAATAATGGCGGTTATACTTGCCTTTCTAGATATAGCTCAACTGGGTGTTCAACAGTTTATAAAATATATGCATATGAAATTATAAATAATAAAGTAGTATTAACTGATTATGATAGATATTCGTTTAAATTAAATGAAGATTATTCATCAAAAGCTGGTCTTTATTCTATTGAAGATGAAAATAATACCAAAAGTTATTACTTTAGAGGAGAAGTAAATAATAACTGGGTAAGCTTTGGTGGATTTTACTGGCGGGTATTAAGAATAAATGGTGATGGAAGTATAAGACTAATATATTCAGGAACAAAAGATAAGCATTTAGAATATGAAACAGGAATTGGTTATGGTCGATTTAATACTAACTATTTTAGTTCTACATATTTAGGCTATATGTATAATGAT
>HF993304.1 GCA_000433875.1 Firmicutes bacterium CAG:884 | reverse complement strand
ATAAGAACAATTACTTTTGGAAATGATTTAAGTAATTTGCCTAGTAATTGTACATCTAAAAATTTATGTTGGGATGTATCATATAGTTCAAGTCAAAATAAAAAAGTATATGGATATCTTGTTGATAGTGGTCTTGCGGTTGAAGAAACGGATACATCAACTAGCACTACAACAACCAAAACGTTATATAATTTATATATAGTAAGCGAGGCACCAATTTTTGCGCCTGCTAATTGTAATGACTTATTTTCATTTTCCAAATATGAGAATGGTAAAAGAGTTTCTAATTTAACTCATATTAATTTTAATAATAATTTTAATACATCAAAAGCAACAAATATGAGCTTGATGTTTCAAGAGGGAAAATTATTAACAACTTTAGATTTGAGTAGTTTTAACACATCAAATGTAACGAATATGAGTAATATGTTTCAAAGATGTTCATCATTAACAACTTTAGATTTAAGCAGTTTTAATATTTCAAAGGTAACATATATATATAAAATGTTCTGGGGTTGTACATCCTTAATGAATTTGGATTTAAGTAATTTTAACACATCAAATGTAATGAATATGGAATCTATGTTTCAAGATTGTTCAACGTTATCAAAGTTAAATATAAGTTCATTTAATACTCCAAAGGTAACAAGGATGAGCCTTATGTTTGATGGTTGTTCATCTTTAGCAAGTCTAGATTTAAGTAGTTTTAATACATCGAATGTAACAGATATGTCAGGTATGTTTTCAAGATGTTCATCATTGGAAAAAATAGATTTAAGTAGTTTTAATACATCAAAAGTTACAAACATAAGTAATATGTTTTCAAGTTGCAGACTTTTATCAGACTTAGAATTAAGTAATTTTAATACATCGAACGTAAGTGATATGAAAGGAATGTTTAATAATTGTTTGAACCTTCAAACTGAAATAAATATAATGAATGCTAATATAACAACTAATAATTATAGTAATATGTTTACAAGTGCGGCAACTAATCCAAATGCTAAAATAGTAGTTAATTATATTGCTGATGCAAGTACATTAGTAGATAAAATGATTGCAACCAAATCATCTAATAGTAATGTAGTAAAAGGTAAACAAATATAACAAAAAGGGATTTAAAATCCCTTTTATTGTTTTCTAATCGTAATTAAATATGGAGCATTAGGATTATCAGTATTTCTATAAACACTATGATTAATATCCTTTAAGAACTCATTAATTTTAATAGATTCTTCTAAACCCTCTTTATGACCAGGATAAACAGTTATTAAAATAATCCCCTTGTTATTTAATAACTTTAAACTATCCTTAATTGCCTTAATAGTTGACTTATAATTTGTTTTAATTTTCTTATCACTATTAGGTAAATAACCCAAATTAAAAATAATTAAACTAATCTTATTTTCTAACTTTAATGTATCTAACATATATTCATGAGAAATATTAAAAAGCGTATAATTATTACCTTTTAATATTTTTTTTGTATTTGTAATTGCACTCTCTTGAATATCAAAACCATATAAATGACCATTCGGAATAAGAGAAAGAATAAAAGCAGAATCATAACCATTTCCAATAGTTGCATCTATTACTAAATCATTAGGTTTAACATTTTGATCAATAATTTGATTAACTCTATTTTGAATAGACTTATTAAACCCTTGAAAAGTATTTCTTTTTGCTAAACACTTATCTATATCATTCAAAACAGAAACCTTTTTAAGTGACCATAAAGGCTCAATTAAACTATCCTTATTACCATCACCAGTTAATCTATGAATTACAATGTTTGGATCAAGCTCTTCAATTTGATCGCAAACTATATCAATATATTCCTCCCTTGACAACATTTTAAAACTTAAATTCCTAATAGGAGCATTCTTATCAATAAATAACATATGTATCTTTATACCATCAATATGTAATTTATTTAAGTATCTAACAGTTTCAATCATCATTTCTTTTGTTTCAAAAGGAAGACCATCTATTATATGAACAACAACATTGATATTTCTTTCCTTCAATTTTTTAACCATTACCTCAAACTCTTCTAACGTATGACATCTATTTATTAATTTAGAAGTCTTTTCGTGAATTGTTTGTAAACCTAATTCAACAGTCAAAAAAGTTCTCTTTGATAAATCCTCTAAATAATCTAAACACTCATCACTAATACAATCAACTCTTGTACCAATACTTAAACCAATTACATTATCAAGTTTTAAAAGAGGCTCGTATAAAGACTTTAATTTTTCAATACTACCATATGTATTTGAATGACTTTGAAGATAAGCAATATACTTGCAATCAGGCCATTTCTTTTGAAGTATTTCCTTTTGTTCTTCAATTTGTTTTTCAATACTTTTACTATTAGATGAAGGAGTACAATAAATACATCCACCATATCCTTTTGTCCCATCAATATTTGGACAAGTAAAAGGTGCATCTAAAGAAAGCTTCGCAACTTTATGATTAAACATACCTTTATAATAATAATCCAAGGTATAATAGCGTTTGTTATTATTCGTTTTTTGAAATAAATTCATAAAAATCACCAAAAATATTATACCACAAAAAGTTTTTTAAGAAAAAAAATCGTATAGTATATATAGGAGGTGAAATTATGAAAAATTTTATAATAGGTTTTTTATCAATAGTTTTGATTGCTTTAATAGGTTATATTTATTATCCTAAAAACATTAATGTTGAAGTAAAAGGCGAAGTTTTAAAACCAGGAGTTTATACCTTAAAATATGGTAGCACGATTAAAGATTTACTCGATATATCAGGAGGCGCGAATGAAGGCGTAGATCTTTATACAATTAATTTAAGTAAAAAACTAACTGATGGCGATGTTGTAGTTATGTTTAAAGAAGATAAAGAAATAAACACTGATGAATCATATGATAAAGTAATTACAAACCTAAAAAATAATAAAGAATTAGATAACTATATAACAAATGAAATATGGGAAAGTTCTAAAATATCAATCAATAAAAGTAGCAAAGAAGAACTAATGGAATTACCAGGTATTGGTGAATCTAAAGCATTATTAATTATTGAGTATAGAAATCAAAATGGATCATTTAAGAAAATAGAAGACATTATGAATGTCAAAGGTATAGGTAAAGCATTATATGAAAAAATTAAAGATTATATTAGGGCTTAGTTTAATTATTATTTTAATCTTTAATTTAAACAATAAAAGCAAATATAATGATAGAGCAACTTATATAGAAGGTATAATTGATAAATATAAGTTTGATGGTTCAAAATTAAGTTTAGAAGTTTTAGGAAAAGAAAGAATTGTATGCAACTATTATTTTGATACCATAGAAGAAAAAGAATCATTCAAAAAAAAAATTAAATATGGACAAACTATATATTTAGAAGGAAAAATAAATATACCAAATGAAAATACCAATTTTAAACTATTTAATTATAGAAAATATTTATTAAGTAAAAAAATATATTATGTTTTTAATATCGAAAAAATAGAAATAAAAAATAATATTAATTTACTATATAAAATTAAAAATCATTTAGTTACAAAACTTGATAAGTTTAATTCACCATATTTATATGCATTTATATTAGGTGATACAAATTATATTGAAGAAGACATTAAAGAAAGTTTTCAAAATAATGGAATAAGTCATTTACTAGCTATTTCTGGAATGCATATTACTTTTTTATTTAATGGTTTATATAATTTATTAAACAAAATCAAAAAAAGAAAAACAAATATTATAATAGTAGCAATATTACTTTTTATATATTTATTTTTAGTAGGTTTTAGTACATCAAGTATAAGAGCAGGAACCATGTTTATTATTCTTAAAATAAAAAAAATAAAACCCTATAAATTACTCTTAACAATATTTTTTCTTTTTCTTATTTATAATCCATATTTGATCTTTAGTCAGTCATTTCTATTAAGCTTTGTTGTCACTTTTTATTTAATTATATTTAAGGATTTAATAAAAGGAAATTATTTTAAAAAAACACTTATGACAAGTTTAATTGCTTTTATAGCAGGTACTCCTATTATTATTTATAACTATAATTCAATTAATTTACTATCAATTTTACTAAACCTTTTATTTGTACCATTAATTTCTTACATAATTTTTCCACTATCTTTTCTCAGTTTGCTATTTAATTTAAAAAAAACATATACATTTTTTATTAATATATTTGAAAAAACAAGCCTATTATTTGAAAAAATTAGTCTTAGTTTGACTCTAAAAGACATTTCTATATTTATATTAATTTATACAATACTTGGTATATTCGTTTTAATAAAACTCACTAGAAATAAAAGAAAATATTTGATTCTTTATTTTATTATTTTTATAATTCATTCGAATCTATTCAATTTTAGTTTAAACTTAACAATGTTAGATGTTGGACAAGGAGATGCAATATTAATAGAGTTTCCCTTTAATAGAGGTAATGTATTAATTGATACAGGCGGTAAAGAATATTTTGAAGAGTGGAAAAAACCAAAATATAGCATTTCTAAAAGTATTACAATTCCATATATGAAGAAGAAAGGTATAAAGGAATTAGAGTATTTAATCATTTCTCACGGTGATTATGATCATATGGGTGAAGCCATTAATTTAATTAATAATTTCAAAGTTAAGGAAGTTATATTTAATTGCAATAGTTATAATGATTTAGAAAATAATCTAATCTCTCTTTTAAATAATAAAAAAATAAAATATAAAAAATGTATAAAAAATATAGATAAATATGGTTTTAAGTTTCTAGATACTGAATATTATTCAAATGAAAATGATAGTTCCAATATAATTTATTTTAATTATAAAAATGTACAATTTCTTTTTATGGGCGATGCTAGTTATAAAAGAGAAAAAGAAATAATAAAAAAATATAATTTGAAAAATATCGATTTTTTGAAGGTTGGGCATCACGGCTCTGCATCTAGTAGTAATAGACTATTTATTAATAGTATTAATCCTAAAAATAGTCTAATAAGTGTAGGAAAGAATAATATGTATGGACATCCTAAAGAAAAAGTTTTAGATATTCTAAAAAACTCTAATATATATAGAACTGATTTAAATGGAAGTATTGAAATAAAAGTAAATAAAAAAGGATATAAAATTAGGTCTTGTCTATCATAGGAAGGAATAAGATATGGGAGAAAAATATTATATTAGTATTAAAGAAAAAATATTACAAAGTGAAATATATGATAAAGCTAGAGACTATGCTAAAGATAGAAACAAAGTAAAAGTTTATTTTGAAATTGGGAAATTATTAAGTAATGCTGGTAAAGACTATGGCAAAAATATAATAAAACAATATTCTGAAAAGTTAATGCTTGAAGTCGGTAAAAAATATAATTATAGAACTCTTTATAGAATGAGAAAATTTTATGAATTATTTGATAACGAAAAATTGACAACGCTGTTGTCAAAATTAAGTTGGTCTTATTTTAATGAGGTATTATCATTAAAAAAATCCAATGAAATAAGCTATTATTTGAATCAGAGTATTATTAAAACCTTAAGTGTTAGACAACTGCGCGAAATTATCAAGAGTAATGAATATGATAGATTAAGTGTCGATACTAAAAATAAAGTGTTAAATAATCAACAACTTGATTTACCTGATATAATACCTAATCCCGTTGCAATAAAAGTTAATGATACTATAAAAGAATTAACAGAATATGCATTAAAAGAATTAATTCTAAATAATTTGGATGATTTTTTATTACAATTAGGTAATGGTTTTACTTATATTGGAAACGAATTTAAAATTAAGATAGGAGATAGATATAACTTTATAGACATTTTTTTATATAATATTAAATATAAATGTTATGTAGTGATTGAACTTAAAGTTACAGAGTTAAAATCTAATCATACAGGTCAAATTCAAAAATATATGAATTATGTAGATAGACATATTAAAGCAATAGAAGAAAACGATACAGTTGGAATTATAATTTGTAAGAAAAATAATCAATATGTTATCGACTGCTGTAGTGATAAGAGAATTCTTTCAAGAGAATACGAATTAATATAAATATGTGATGTAATTAAAAAAGGATATAAAATTAGGTCGTGCCTATCATAGGAAGGAATAAAATATGAATTATTATGATGAGATAAAAAATAAGATAATAGATAATGAAATATATGCAAAAGTTAAAGATTATTCAAAAGAAAGACATAGAGTTATTACATATTATGAAATAGGCAGATTATTAAATGAAGCGGGTGGTAAATATGGAGATAATGTAATTGATGAATATTCAAAAAAGTTAGTTATAGAAGTAGGTAAAAAGTATAATCGAAGAACATTATTTAGAATGAAACAATTTTACAATATATTTAGCAATGAAAAAGTGTCGCACTTTGCGACACAATTAAGTTGGAGTCATTATGTTGAATTATTACCATTAAAAAATATAGATGAAATAAAGTATTATATTAATATTTGTAGAGAACGAAATATTGGACGCAATTTGTTAAGAGAGAAAATTCATAATAATGAGTATAGCAGAATATCAATTGAAACTAAAGAAAAATTAATAAATAATAAAAAATTGGAAGTTTATGATTTAGTACCCAATCCTATATTAATAAAAAATAAAAATAATATAGATATAATTAACGAAAGGTCATTGCATCAATTAATATTAGAAGATATAGAGTCGTTTATGAAAGAACTTGGTAATTCATTTTCCTTCATTGGAAGTGAATACAAAATTAAAATAGACGATAATTACCATAAAATAGATTTATTATTGTTTAATATAAAATATAATGCATATGTAGTTGTAGAGCTAAAAATAACAGATTTTAAAGTAGAATATATTTCGCAAGTTCAAAAATATATGAATTATATAGATAGAAATATAAAAGAGTTAAGTAATAAAGATACAATAGGGATTATAATTTGTAAGAAAGAAAACAAATTTGTAATAGAATATTGTTCTGATGAAAGGATTGCAGTAAGAAAATATGAATTAGTGTAAATAGTGCTATTTTTGAAAATTAAAGAATATAGCGAAATAATTAATTTAAGAGAAGAAACTGATAATTTGTGTAGTTGTAAATGATGTGAGACCAAATTTGTA
>HF993303.1 GCA_000433875.1 Firmicutes bacterium CAG:884 | reverse complement strand
TCTTCTATTATTTTTAGATCAGGGTTTTCAATTGTATGATACATTAAAGATGTAATAAATGTTTCCATATATGTTACAAGCAACATTCCTGGGTTTATCATTTGAATAGCCATTGATGTTGAGCCTACTATTAGGAAGGCAAGCAACGGCAAATATTTTTTTGTTTTTAAGTTTTTTATATTTTTAATTATATATATTAGCATTATAAATATTAGAATACTTGATATAAAATATGTAAAATAAACGCTTAGGCCTGTTGTATACCTTATAGTAAAATTGTTTTCAACAACTAGTTTAATTGGTAATATAAATATAATTACATTTAGAATTGCAAATATTAAAATAGACCAAATCTTTGATTTTTTTAAATCTATTTTTTCATTATCTACTGATATATAGATAATATAGATTGTAAATATGTAAACCCAGGCGGTAATAAATGTCAAATAAAGTTTTAAAATAAAATTTGCAAGTACAACATTTTTATCATAAATATATGATGCATATGTACATAAGAGTTCAACAAATAAACCTAAAGAGTTTGATAAAACCAATAATGAGTATAATTTTGTTTCTACTGTTTTGATGTGTTTCTTAAAGAATGTTAATCCTACAAGTAAAAAACTAAATAATAACGCGCTAAGGGGAAAATAAATACCACTACCCATAACAAATCCTCCTACTATTTATAGTATAACACATAAAAAAATAATTTTCATTATTTTTTTAAAATTTAAACACCAAATTATTTGGTGTTTTAGTTATTTTTTTTTAAAACAAGTTTTTTTGCATTTTCTTCTAGGGGTTTATAGTTAATTTTATCGGCTTTTGTTTTGGGTAATTCAGGAACAAAAACTATTTCAACAGGAATTTCATTTTCTTTTAATTGTTCTTGTTCACCATTTGGAGAAATAAGTACATTTTTACATTTTTCAAAAATTATTTTTTTCATTTCTTCAGTTTGTTTATATTCTTTTTTTAAGACAACGTAAGCAACCCCAACATATAATAAATCATCATCTGGTTTTGGTACAAAGGCAACATCTTCAATTTCATCAATATAAGACATCAATAATTGAACTCTATCACAATAAATTTTATTAAGTGTTGACATAATGTAATATCTACTATCTCTTCCTGTTAATTTAAAATAACCGTCTTCATACAAAATACCACGGGTACCTGTTTTAAAATATGTTTTTTTATTATAGCAAAACTTGGCATTTATGGTTTCAAATGGTTTTCCAAAGTATCTTTTAAATACATGTTCACCACTAATACATAGAAGTCCTTCTTCTCCATATTTTAATTCTTTAGTATAGTTATCATTCATAATGATTGCATCAGTACCTTCTAGTATTTTCCCTACAGTGTCTAAATTTTGTTTGAAACCAACAGCATTTGTATTTGCACCAACTGTTTCAGCATTACCAGAACCATTACATATAACAGTATTTGCATTATGAGTTTTAAAGAACTCTTGCCCTTCAATATTTTTTTGTGGTGTTAGGAAATCACCACCGGAAATAAATGTATGAACGCTTGATAAGTCTTGATTTGGTAAAACATTTCTTTTTATCATTTCCAACATTGCTGGACTACCAAATATAATATTAGGCTTTTTAGATAAATAATATGATACATTTTCTTTTGATAAATCTGGGCACAAGATTGTTTTACGACCGCATAATAGACTTGTTAAGGTACTAGTTGCGAATCCATAAGGGTATGTAAATGGAACACATACAAGTGATCCTTCACCTTTAATTGGTTTTGTATTTGATGAGTTTTTTAAATATATACAAGATGCAAGAATATTTTTATTGGTTAAAACTACTGCTTTGGGTACACCTGTTGTTCCACTTGTAAATAGAATTAAGGCATCATCTTTAGCTTTTCCAATTACATTATAAAATCCTTTATAATATTCAGATATACTTTTAAGATCATTATAATCAATAAAATCATTATAACTAGATATTTTTTCATTATTAAATATATTGTTATTTAAATTTTCTTTTTTTAAAGTAATAATTTGTTTAACTTTAGTATTTTTTTTAATGTAATTATTATATTCTTGATTTTTATCATAATTAATAAATATTGGTGAACTAAACTCATTTAAATGATGAACTATTTCTTCTTTAGCTGAGAAAGAGTTTAAAAATGTTGTAACTGCTCCTATTTTATTTAGGGCAAAATAAGATACAACAGCTTGATAAATATTTGGCATACAAATACTTATAATGTCACCTTTTTTAATTCCTAATTCCATAAAAGCACGCGCTAAAATGGAACTATCTTTAATTAAATCTTTATACTTTATGTGCAAATCAAGGCAATCTACTGCTTCTTCATTTCTATAGCCTAAACTTACTAAATCAAAAGCATTACTTACACTTAAGTTTGGTATTAAAGGATTTCTTTTAAAATAACTTATTCCTTTTAAATGTGTTTTATCAATACTTGGATATCCTGTTTTCATAAATTTCCCCCTTAAATAATTTCGCCATCTAAACTCCAGGTTTTAGCATCTAATATTTTAACATCAACGATTGTACCAATAGCATCAACATTTCCTTTAGCATTAACTAATTTCATTGTATCAGTATAACCCATTAAAACATTTTCTTTATCACTTTTTCCTTCAATTAAAACTTTAACTTTTTTACCTACATATTCTTTATTTTTTTCTAAACTATATTTATTAACTAATTCATTTAGTCTGTGCAATCTATTTTCTTTTTCTTCAATTGTTACTTTATCTTCCATCTTACTTGCCGGAGTACCTTCTCTTGGGCTAAAGATAAATGTGAAAGCTGAATCAAACTTACATTCATTTACAAGGCTTAATGTTTCTTCAAAGTCTTCTTCAGTTTCGCCTGGGAAGCCAACAATTATATCGGTAGTAATACTAACATTTTTTACTTTTTCTTTTATTTTATTGAATAAAGTAATATATTCTTTTCTTGTATATCTTCTGCCCATAAGTTTAAGTATGCGATCAGATCCACTTTGAAGTGGCAAATGAATATATGGCATAATATTTGGGTATTTACTTATAACATCAATCATTTTATCTTCAAAATCCCAAGGATGACTTGTTACGAATCTAATTCGATCAATTCCTGTTTTTGCTGTGTCTTCAAGTAAATCAGCCATTTTATAGTCGATGTTTAAGTCTTTTCCGTAAGCATTTACATTTTGACCTAATAGAGTAACTTCTTTATATCCTTCATTTTTAAGTTTTATGATTTCATTTATAATGTCATCTTTATTTCTACTTCTTTGAGTTCCTCTTGTATATGGAACAATACAGTATGTACAAAACTTATCACAGCCTAACATAATATTAACCCAGGCTTTTATATTACTATCTCTTTTTACAGGGATATCTTCTAATATTTCGGTTGGTCTATTATATACTTCAATTACTCTTTCATTTTTTTCCATAACAGTTTTTAGGATTGTTGGTAACTTATGAATATTATGAGTTCCAAATACAAAATCAATGTATTTATATTTTTTTTCAATTAAATTAACAACGTGTTCTTCTTGAGCCATACATCCGCAAAAACCTACAATAACATCTCTTGATTCTTTATTGTGTTTAATGCGTCCTAATAAACCAAATACTTTATTATGAGCGTTTTCACGAATTGCGCAGGTATTTAATATAACTAGATCACTATCATAGATATCATCACTTGGTCTAAATCCTAAATCTTCTAGGATTGCACGAATATTTTCACTATCGTGTTCATTCATTTGACAGCCATAGGTTTTAACAAAATAGGTTTTATTGTTTCCTAAATTGTTATAAGTAATATAGTCTTCTTTTTTAAATACTTCATCTTTATTTCTTTTCTTTTCTTCCATTTGACATGGTTTTAACATAAAATCACTTCCGTTTAGTTATTATAACATATTTTTAAAACATTTTATAAGATTTTAAATAATCTCCTTCTTTTTTATAAAGGGCGATTACTTTTTTATTATAAGTAAAGACAACATATTCTTTATTGTATTCATCTTTTATTTTAACGCCGTTACTTATTTTTTTATATAATTCCTCGTTCATTTCTATTTTAAAATAATCTTTTAAAACATTTTCAATACTGATGATATTATCACTTGCTTCTTCAATTTTGAAATTACCTTGTCTTACTCTTCTTAATTCAACCATTGTTCCATAGGTGTTTAATTTTTTTCCGATATCGTTTATGAGGCTTCTTATATAGGTTCCTTTGCTAACAGTTGTTATGAAAGAAAAATAGGTTTTTCCGTTAATGTATTCGATATTAGATATTAGTTTAATCTCTTTTATTTGAACATATCTTTTTGGTAGTTCAACTTTTTCATTATTTCTTGCATATTCATATAATTTTTTCCCGCTTATTTTTACAGCTGAATAAATTGGAACTTCTTGTTCATATCCTGGTTCAAAACTGTTTAGCGCTTCAATTATTTCATTTTTAGTGGGTTTTGCTTCTTTTTCTTTTAAAACATTTCCTGTTATATCATAGGTATCAGTTAATAGTCCTAGACAAACTTTAGCTATATAAACTTTATCATATCCGGTTATTAAATCAACTAATTTAGTTCCTTTGCCAACACAAAGTACAAGGACTCCTGTTGCAAGTGGATCAAGAGTTCCTGTATGACCTATTTTTTTGATTCCTAGTTTTTTTGAGTATTTATTAACAATATCTCTACTTGTTAAGTTTTTTTCTTTATCAATTATAATTATTCCATCCATACATATAGTATATAACTTTCTTATCTTAATTTCAATTCTTTATTTTCTCTTAGGGTATTTTCATAATCATTATAAATATCAATAAATGTATTTGTTTGATACATGCCTATTAGTGATTTATATAGATTTAGAAGATCTAGTTTTTCTTTTGGTGTTGCGACTATTTTAGTTAATTCATAGTTATCATTTATTAATATTTGAATTGGTAATATAAATGTTTGACAATTAATCATTTTATCAATTCCTTCAGATGAAAATATTGTTTCAGGAATATAGATATCATTTCCATTATCTTTTCTTATTCCCATCATAAAATAAGGTGTTACGGCTTCATTTGAGGGAACAAAGAAGAATTTTGTTGATTGTGGACCAAATAATGTTCCATTAGTACTTTCGTAGGTATATTTATCAAAATTAATACAACCAAAGTTAAAGTTTTTAAAGGTTGATAATTTAGAAAATGCTGAACATTTTATTAGAATGCGGTAGTAATTTAAAATACGATAGTTATTTGGTTTACTGTCATTTTTGATAATATCATCTGCCCTATCTACAATTCTTTTTAATAGTTCTTCAGCTCCACCTGTTTGAAATGCTTTAAAGTCAAGTACATTTTCAGTTGTACTTTGCATTGCGTCACTTGTTAGATTTTTATAGTCGATTCCAAATAGATGCGCTAGATTTTTTTCAAATATTTGAAAATTTATTTCTTCACCATTACTGAATATAAAATTATAAATTTTACCTTGATAATTTTTTACATATGTTTTATATGCTTCTATTAGTGTTTCCATTGCATCACGAGCATAATTTACACCTGGGAATGGTACTAATCTAGCATATTGGTTTACATATTCAAGTTCTTTTTTACTAACCATTTTTATTCCTCCCATTAATACCTTAATTTTATAATAATTTTTTAGGTATGTCAAAATAAAAGAACCATATTTTTTATAGTTCAAATATAGTTCCTTCTCTTGTGTCTTTTAGGGTAATTCCTTTTTCTAATAGTTCGTTTCTGATACTATCAGCTGAAGTAAAATCTTTATTTTTTTTAGCATTATTTCTTTCTTCTATTTTTGATAATATATATGTTTTTAATTCTTCATCAATTTCTTTTGTTTCTTTTTTTAATAGGTCAAGACCTAAAACTTTATCAAATGATTCAATTAGTTTTAATTTTGTTCCATTATTTATATCAGATTTTAATACATCAAATATAATTGTTAATGCGAAAGATGTGTTTAGATCATCGTTTAGGGCGTTTAAAAATTGTTCATTATATTTATTAAAATCATCATCATTTACTATATTATCGTTGGTAATGGATTTTATTTTACTTTTGATTTTGTTGTATGTGCTTAATGCTCCATCTAGGGATTCATAAGTAAATACTAGTTGTTTTCGGTAGTGTGATTGCAAGCACATTAATTTATAAGCAAGGGGGTTATATCCTTTACTTTCAAGTAGTGATAGGGTTAAGAATTCACCGTTTGATTTACTCATTTTGCCATTTTTATCGTTTAGGTGTTCTGTATGAAACCAGTAGTTACACCATTTATGACCTAAATAGCTTTCTGATTGGGCAATTTCATTTGTATGGTGTGGGAAGATATTGTCAACGCCACCACAGTGAATGTCTAAGTATTCACCCAAGTATTTAATACTGATGCCAGAACATTCAATATGCCATCCTGGGTAACCTAATCCCCAAGGGCTTTCCCATTTTAGTTCTTGGTCTGAAAACTTGGATTTGGTAAACCATAATACAAAGTCTGCTTGATTATGTTTACTTGCATCTTCACTTACGTTTTCCCTAGCACCTACTACCATATCATCTATTTGATGATTAGTTAATTTATAATAATCATCTAGTTTTGTCACATCAAAATAAACATTTCCATTTGAGATGTATGCAAATCCTTTATCTAATAGTGTTTGGGTAATTTTAATATATTCATCTATACAAGATGTCGCTTTTACAACTGTTTCAGGCCATTTAAGGTTAAGTTTATTTACATCATCTTTAAAGGCTTTTGTGTAGTAGTCAGCAATTTCTAATACTGTTTTATGTTCTCTGATTGCGCCTTTAACCATTTTGTCATCACCGCTATCGGAGTCACTTGATAGATGTCCGACATCGGTTATATTCATAACTCTATCTACTTTGTATCCGTTATATAAAAGTGTTTTTTCAAGTATGTCTTCCATTATATATGTTCTTAAGTTACCAATATGAGCAAAGTGATATACTGTTGGTCCACAGGTATACATTTTAACAACATTACTATTAGGAATAAACTTTTCTATTTTTCTTGTTAGTGTATTATATATATTCATAAAATACCCTCCTTCCAATAAAGTATACTATATTTTTTTTTTTTTTTCAACTAAACTATTGCATATTAAAAAAAAATATGATATCATTAAATACGTGTTGGACCCTTAGCTCAGTTGGTTAGAGCATTCGGCTCATAACCGAGCGGTCATAGGTTCGAGTCCTATAGGGTCCACCACTTGCGGGTGTGGCGAAATTGGCAGACGCGCTAGACTTAGGATCTAGTGGTATATCCATGGGGGTTCAAGTCCCTTCACCCGCACCATGTTGATAATGTGTTCAAATTATTTGAACTTAATATAAAAGAACTTTTAACAAGTTCTTTTTTGTTGTTACTATTTATATAGTAGTAATAGAAAAATAATTATTACTAGAGATAGAATTAAAATGTCTTTAACCTTTTCATCAAAATTTGTTTAAACGAAAAGATTAAGGATTTTATTTAGTATTTTTTCTTTTCGAAATCATTTTTTGATTTAATTTCATTTAGTGTATTATCTAAGATAATTTCTCAATATTCTCAAATTCAAGGTTTTTGATTCCCTCAGAAAGTTTTATTTCGCCTTCCGGATATTTTATTTCATACCAATAAAGAAGATTTTCTATAAGTTTTTGTAAACCATCAACGTCAATATAAGGTTAATATCCTTTTTCAATTGATTCATTTGACCAAATTAATAATTCTTTATTGCTTGATAATTCATATTTTTTAGAATCTTGCTCATAAAATTTTTCTGCTTGTGCGATTATCATATTAACCCTTCTATTTGTATTAGTCATTATATCATATATTTAATTTGTTTTGTGATTTTTTTAAATTAAATGATTTTTTCTTATATTAACTATAAATATATGGCGTATAGCAAATTTAATTCTTGACAATTATCCATTTAAATATTATTATGAAGGAAATAGTTTAACTAAAATGGAAGGAAAAGTTATGTTAATAGGAATATGCGGAAAATCAGGTAGTGGCAAAACTACCCTATCAAAAAAACTTGAACAATTATCAATGAATATTATATATCTTGATATAGATAAAATTGGTCATAATGTTTTGCTTTATCAAAATGTTAAAAATGAATTAATAGATACATTTGGTTTATCAATTATAAAAGAAAATGAAATAAATAGAAAAGTTTTAAGTAAACTTGTTTTTAATTCCAAAGAAATGATGGATAAACTTACATATATAACTTGGAAATATATGGAAATGGAAATTGATAATTTTATTAAAAAAAATGAAAATAAAATTATAATACTAGATTGGCAGTTACTTCCTAAGACAAAGTATTTTAATATGTGTAAAATAAAAATACTTTTAGACATTTCTTATGAAACAAGAAAAGAGCGCGCGATTAAAAGAGATAATATAACTATGGAAGAATTTGATTTAAGAGAAAAAGCAAGTATTAATTATAATGTAGATGATTTTGATATTGTAATTAATGAAAAACAAAAATTAAATATATTAAATTAAACTAAAATGATTAAATGATATAAAAACCGAAAACATTATATGGATAACATATTTGATTATTATATTTTTGAGTTATTGTGCTAATTCTAAGGAAAAGAATTATATATTATATAATTATTAAAAAAGTAGCCAAGAATATCAAACTTCACTAGTATTTATATATGGAATATTATTAATATTATACCTTTATTATGCTATTGATTCATATAATGAAATTAAAAACTTAAAACATTATGATACAACAAAGAAAAAGAATCTAACATATGCATCATTTATAGATTCATTTTTTGTATTATTAAGTGGTATTATTTTTTTATCAATTATAATGATTGATGATGTAATTAATGTAGAAATAGCATTCAATTAAAAATTATGATAAAATATTTATAAGGTGATTTTAATGAATATAAGATACTATAATACATATGAAGATGATTTTGTTGAAAGTAAAAATCAAAACTATAAACTAAAAGATAATTATAGATGGATTAAAAATAATATTTTTTATAAAATAGTTGCATTTATAATATATATTCCCTTTTTAATATATGGTTTTATTTATACTAAATTAATATTAAAAGTTACTTTTAAAAATAAAAAAATATTAAAAAAACATAAAAATTATTTTTTATACGCTAATCATACTTTAGAGATGGGTGATGCTTTTAATCCGATAGTTGGTCTTTTCCCTAATAAACCTTATATAATTGTAAGTCCATCTAATTTAGGAATACCTATAATTGGAAGGTTATTACCAATGTTAGGTGCTTTACCTATACCTGATGGAATACATCAAATGAAAAAGTTTATCGAATGTGTAAATATTAGGTCTAAAACAAATCCTATAATAATATTCCCCGAAGCTCATGTTTGGCCATACTCTACTTTTATAAGAGATTTTAAAGAAACTTCTTTTGAGTTTCCAGTTATTAATAATGTTCCTAGTTTTACTATGACAACAACTTATCAAAAAGGAAAGAAAAAGCCAAAAATAACAATATATTTTGATGGGCCATTCTTTCCTGATAATTTAGATACAAAAAAACAAAAGATTAAAAATTTGAGAGATAAAGTATATAATAGTCTGGTTAAAAATAGTAAGAATTCAACATATGATTATATTATATATAAAAAGAATTAACTTCTTAATCCTGCAATATCATTATTTGCAAAATTATAAGTTAATTCTTGGTTATAAGCTTTTTTATAAGCTTCTTTTTTTTGCCTGTAATCAATATCGGCCATATCAATACTATTTTGTCTATCTGTTTTATTTGGATCTGGAATAATTGGATCTAAAACGTGAACGATATATTTTACTTTATTGAATTCATCATTGTCAGGAATGTTTAAATCAACTATTTCTGTAAAACAAGATATAATTGGAACTTTATTTAAGCTTGCAAATTGATAGGCTCCTCTTTTACAAGGTCGTGGTTTTCTATAATTAAACCACATTTCTTCTTCAGGATATATTAAAACAATATAGCCTTCATTTAGTATTTTCTTTAATTCTGGCATAAATGTTTTAATTAAATATGATGGACTTTTACTTACTGGTAAAACATCTAAATAATTCATTAGAAAGCCTACTGTACCAGGTATTGCTAGATTAGTGTCTTCTATAACAATATATAGTTTTTTATTAAGTAAGCTTGTTACTTTTCTTGATGCATAACTATCTAATGGATTAAAGTGATTATTTGTAATAATCGCTCCTTGTGATAAATCAAGATTTTTTAATTTTTCAATTCCAATAACTTCTATATTATCTATATATTTGGTAGATTTTTTTACTATTCTTATGGCTGCTTTTTTCTTGAGTTTATAATCTTTTTTATTTTTATTTTCAAAGAAATTATTTAATACTTTATTTATTTCTTCATCTGTTAATATCGGATCGCCTACTTCAACTTTCTTATTTAATTCATTTTCTAAAATGTTTTTTTGAATATTTTTAATAACTTCCTTTTTGGATCCGCCAATAATCATAGTCTTGTTTCTTCTCCACTTTCATAAATTGTTCTAAAATTATAGGAACTGCGTGCTATAGATGATGCTCTTGCAAGCATATTTTTTAGATGTTCTTCATCTTTTTCTTTATCATCTTTAGAATAATTATTTTTTATTTTTAATATTTCTTCATAATATTCTGTTTCTTTGGCGTATTTCCAAAAATATTCTTCATATGTTATGTTATCATAGTGCCAAGGTTTATAAAACAAATTATAATGAATTAGGTTTGGTTTTTCTAATTTTTCACCTTTACCATTTGGCATTGCATTCCAAGAGTTATCTATATATTTAATATTTCCGTTACATAAAAAATTAATATATGCTTGGTCAGGATCAACGTTTTCAAAGTGGTATTTATTAAATAGATATAAGAATTTTTCATTTAATTTCTTTTCTCTTAATTTTTTCATATTTAAAAGTAAGACTCCGGAATTAATATATTCTGTATATTTTACTCCCACGCCATATGTAAAGTAATCTTCAAATTCTTTAATTCCTATAATTGATTTATCTTGGCATGCGCCTATATAATTATTTTCTAAATCAATATTATATAATTCGCTTATATCACCTGAAACTATTATATCACTATCGATGTAAATTGCTTTATCATATTCTTTAAACATATCGGGAATAAAAATGCGAAAATATATTGTTAAAGTAAATATATCAGGTCTTAGTCTATTATTCTTATTATCATTAATACATTCCAAATTATGATTGATTGAACTAAAGATAATTTCACTGTTTGATATTTGAATTTTTTTAATTTTTTCTTTATTAATATTACTAATATTATCTTCAATAATATGGATTTTATAAAAGTAGTTTTTGTTACAGTTTTCAAAAAGTGATGTTAAGGCTACTGCTAAAAAGGGAGCATATTCATCATTAACTGCAAAAAATATGGGTATTATTTTCATACGTTCTCCTTTATTTTTTTATATTCATCTAGTATGTCATCAAAACAATAAGTGTTTAAAATATTATGAAGTTCATTTATATGCCATGGTTTTATTGTTTGCGTTTTAAAGTAAGGGAAAAACTTAAATGTTGTTGTAAAGTGTCTAAAGATGGTATCATTCATCATTTTATGTTGTTCGTTATACTTTCTTGGAACTAATTTTTTACTTTTTGCAAGATAGTTAAGTGCTGTTTGATCTGGCATTAGCATTTTTTTATTTTTACACATTTCGCGACATTTTTCAAATAGTTTGGTTTCTTTTATTATATCAAGGTTTAAAAGTAAAACTCCGGAATTAATATAATCTTTAGTATTTATTTTTTTCTTAAAGAAATGGCTTCCGTAATAGTCTAATACACCTACTATTTCATAATTATTTTCCATATCATATAAAGAACTGAAATCATTATTACAAACAACATCATAATCTAAATATAATATCTTGTTTGGTAAATTGATCATATCTGCATATAGTCTAAGCATACAGTATGGTGTAAATCTTGTATCAATATTTGCTTTAGGAATGCAAGAATTATATTCTTTGGCCATATTAATTATTTTAACAAAACTATCTTTATTTTTGGTTTTAACAATATTTTCAAATATGGTTCTTTCTTTTTCACTAAGAGCTTTATGGTTTTCGAAATCCATTGTTAAAATATAGATATTAAGGCATCTATTTGTATGTTTAATGATTGATAGTAAAGATATAATAATACCATCTAAAGTATTACTATCTCCGCAGTACATAATATTCATTTAATTTCACCTTTCTTTTGAGATTGTTAGTATATAATTGTTATATTTTTTTATTATTATTTTTTCTTTCAATTTTGTTGTATCAACGTTTTTAAGTCCATAGCCGATTCCAATTCCAAGTAATTTTACATAGCTTTCTTTACTTGTCCAAAAGATAGTAAACATTTCATCTTTATTTTTTGAATTATTTAATATTTCCATTTCTTTAACATTTAAGACTCTTTTAGCGACTTTTTCATTATATTTTATTTTTTCGATATCAAGTCCTATTTCTTTATCACTAATAATGCACGCTGTTATATTATTTGAATTGCTTATATTAAAATATAAATTATTATTTAAATATGGTTTACCGTATTCATTATAGGAAATGGAATAATCAAATATGTTATTGTCATTTAGGGCATATTTTAAAAGAGATTTTGAATCAGTATTTTCTTTTATATATAATTTATACATTTTTACTAATATAGTCGACAATATCTTTTACTGTTTGTAAGTTTTTTATGTCTTTATCTTCAACTGTAATATTATATTTTTCTTCAAACTCACTTACTAGCGTTACTAAATCAAGAGATTCTAGTTCTAAATCTTTTACCAAATTAGTGTCTAAATTAATTTTTTTGCTTGGTACTTCAGCTACGTTTGCAATTATATTTATTATTTCTTCATTCATAAAATTTACTCCTTACTATTTTTTTATTATTATTTTTTTTGAATTCTTCGCACCTTAATATAACAAAGGCAATTTGTCTATTTTTAGGGACTGTTCTATTGTATGAATAGATTAGATTATCAAAGTATTCTTGATTTCCCATATATTCATCGTTTGGATAGATTGAGGCGATTAGTTTATCATTTTTTTCAAAGACAATAACTTCACATACGCCTTTATCATTGCTTAGTACATCCTCGATTTCTTCTGGGGAAATATTTTCGCCATTACTTAGGACGATTATATTTTTCTTTCTTCCAGTTATAAAGAGAAATCCATCATTGTCAATATATCCAAGATCGCCTGTATAAAACCAACCATCTTTAATGCATTCTTCGGTGCTTTTTTTGTCATTATAATAGCCTAACATAACACTATCACCTTTGAAGGCAATTTCGTGATTAACGATTTTAAGTGCACTACTGGCTACGATTTGACCGACACTTCCATCTTTCGAATATTCATTTCTATTTACGGCAACAACTGGTGAACATTCTGTTATACCATAACCATTTAGGATTTCGATTCCGAAGCTTCTAAACCATTTAACGTATTTTTTTGATAGTTTTGCTCCTCCGCATATGATATATTCGAGTTTTCCTCCGAATTCATCTAAAACTGATTTAAACATTGTTCTTCTTATATCAATTCCTATATGTTTTAGGCCATTACTTGTTCTTATTACGGCTTTGAGTAAGTAATTCATTTTCTTTCTTCTTGCTTGAACCCATATTTGTTTATAGAACTTTTCAACGAAAGCTGGTACTAAGAATAAGGTTTGAGGTTGTGCTAATTTCATATCGCGCATTAAATTTTTTAAACTGCTATTTATAAAGACCGAATAATGATAATTGAAGGGCGCGAATACGGATGTTAATAGGCCAAATGCGTGATGATATGGTAAGACTGATAGGACATTTCCTTTTAATTCAAACAAACTTGATGCGTTTGTTATATTGGATGCTATATTTTTTTGACTTAGCATAACTGCTTTATTTGGTCCACTTGTTCCGCTTGTAAAGAAAATTGCAGAGCATTTATTGTCATCTAATTCTATGTTGTTTGAATACTTTTTTCCTTCTTCTATATAAATGGCTAAATCATCAATTTTATTTCCTTTAATATTTTTAAAACTGCAATAATTGCTTGAATAAAATATGTTTTTTGTATTGCTTATTTTGAGCAATTTACTTATTTTTTCTTCTTCTAAATCCTTATCTATTAAAACGGCTACATTATTACTTAGAATTATTCCTAAAAACAAGACTAAATATTCATAGCTATTCTCACCTATTATAGCAATATGAGTATTTTTATAGTAATGGTTTAAATAATTACTTATATTGTATACATCATTATAATAGTCTAGATATGTTTTTGATATTACATTTCTAGTTTTATCACAATATGAAAAGGCAATATCATTTCCGTTTATAATACTATGGTCTAGCATTTGTTTAAGGTTAGAAATACTATTACAATCATAATAGGGATAATTTTTTCTCATAACTACTTCACTCTTTCATTCACATTATACACTAAAATAATTTAATAACAAAGGTATAATTATATTTATGTATGTTATTAAACACCTTGTTTATTAAGTCTTTGTTTAAAATTACATTTTTGGCATATTTCTGTTTTCATTATTCCTTTTTTCATATTGTTATTGAAATCAATAAACTTATCTTTTTTTAATATATCATCTAATGATTCTTTAAATATGTTTCCAAATGATAATTGGCCTTCACTATCTAGGCAACAAGGAACGACTTCACCATTTGATAAGATTGCAATATGTGTTCTACTTCCATAACATATGCCTTCTTTGTATTCGTTTGTGCTTTCGTTTGGCCAAGTAAATTCTATGTCTTTATCTAAATATATATGATTATTTAATTTGATGTTTTTTTCTTTACTATTTATATTATAGTGTTTTAATACTTCATCAATTATATAATTGCTACTTTCTTTATTTGATAACCACACTCTATAAACTATAGTCGTTTTTATTTTGTCAGAAGTTTCAAATATTTTATTTAAATAGTTATTTTCTTTGTTTTCACACATTAATGATATATTTATTTGTTTAATGTTATCGTATTTATTTATTAGGTCAATATATTTATTTAAATAGATTCCGTTTGTTGTTATTTTTATATTGATTTTATTTATTTTACATAGTTCAAATACTTTTTCAATATTCTTATATAAAAAGGGTTCCCCTTTTACGTGCAAATATATTAGGTTTGTATATTTTTTGATAGAAGAAAGTATATATGCAAATTCTTCTATGGTTAGGCTTCTTTTTTCTCTTTTATCAACAGAACAAAAAGAACATTTCAAATTGCATATGTTTGAAAGTTCTACATAAATTCTTTTAAATCTCATAAATCACCAAAATCTATATATTCAATTATATTATTTATTTTATTTTTAACAGTTTCGTATTCTTTTTTCTTTCTTCTATTTTGAACAATTACAAGTTCTTTTTTCATATCAATTAATAGTCTATTGTTAATTCCAAATCTTTCACATATTCCGATCATTTGTTTAAGTGACACTTCATTTGCATCGATGTTTTCTTCAAAATAGTCTTTATATTTATTATAAAACTTTTTATCCTTTTCTTTTAATTCATTTTCTTTATATATTAAATATATTTGTTCATTATTTTTACTTAGTTCTGGGTTTTGTTTTATAAATTGCATTCTTCTATCTTGGTTAATGTATCTTAATTTTAGGAATAATTCTCTTAACATGTTGCTCAAGTTAATTGTTGTTCCAAGTATTAATACTTCTTCATTATAAAGCATATAAGCTCCTATCATTTGTCTTGTTTTATTTAATTTAAATGGGCTTTTAATTCTAAAGAAGTTGTTATTTTTTTCTATTATTGGTTTAATTTTAAAGTCATGATAATTGATTGTTAATACAAAGAAATCAAATTTTTCTTGTGATACTTCGTGACAAAGTGTATCAAGGACAAATCTAACTTCTAAAAAGTTTATATTATTTTGTTTAATCAATTTACTTATATCATAATTATAGATTTTTTTATTTTCTTTTTTTATTTCTTCTAATTTAAAATCCATAGTTATCACCTTACTATAATAATTTTACAATATTTTTTAAATTAAGTAAAGCATATAAATAAAATGGTCTAAAAAAAGAATAGCACGGCTATTCTAGTTACAAGTTGAGCAATAATTTAATTCTGATACTTTAATAAGATTGGTTAGTTTTTGTTTTAAATTAGCAATTGTTTCACTTGTCCAATATTCACTTGGTGTTCCTTCAACGTTATAGCTTGTTTCATTATCGCCACCAATGATTTTTCCGTTCTTAACAAATACTACTTGGGGAACATATATTCTTTTGTTGCCATTTTCATCATATGGTAATATTTCACTTATTAAATTAACTATTTTTTGATATTTTTCTGTGTTATTACTTCTCATTTCTTTTATATTTAGATAATAGATATTATCTATTCCATTATCTTTTACTACTTCGTTCAAATAAACTACATATGATTGGCACCAAGGGCATTCGGGAAATCCTAGATAGACTATTCCCGATCCGTTTTCAAGTATTTCAATTATTTCGTCTTCTGTTTTATAATTGAATACATTGTCCATTGGTACTTTGGTATATTCCACACTAAATTTATAGTTATCTTTTTTTCCTTCATCAACATTTGGAACGCCATCATCTACAAATAGTAGATAACATGCTACACCTCCTATTACAAATATTAAAAAGAATGCGTATAATAAATAATTTGCTTTTTTCATTTTGTACCTCCACTTTAATTAATTATAGCATTTAAAGATAACGAATACAATAATTTTTTATAAAAAATTGAAGGCTTCTATAAAAAGCCTTCATCTATATAAAACACACCCTAAGGTATGGGGCGTGCCCCAATATATCTTATATTAACAATATAATAATATACTTTTATTTTATTATTATGCCAAAATTATACAATATTATTATTAACAAAATATAAAATATAATTCATGGTTTTATGATTTTTATAAAACATTATTTTGATTAGTATTAAATAGTACTTTATTTCACCTATATTTTTTATTAATTCAACATAGTTGCTTTAACTCAATTGTGTTGCAAGGTGCGACACTTTATCATTACTAAAAATTATATATAATTGTTTCATTCTAAATAATGTTCTTCGATTATACTTTTTACCTGCTTCTATAACTAACTTTTTTGAATATTCGTGATTTTATGTTTTTATTTCAATACTTACGTTTAAATTAGTTCTATATTTTTTTAGAATGACCATATATATTATTTCTTATAGTCCGTACAATGTTAGTTACACAATTATTTGCAAAAAAAAGACTTATTTTTAAGCCTTTAATTCTAATTATTGAAATATGTCAAACTAACTTATAAATCAAAAAAGTAACCAATCTCAAGTCACAAAATTAAAAAAACTTTTTATAGAATTTCCTCACCTTTATCATTTCGCTTTGTTAAACGCATTTCCATCTCAGAATATCTATCAAAGCATTTTTCTTTCAAGCGCAAATTATGTTCTTTAATATATTGCATTTCTTCATATCTTGTATATAAATCATCTAAATCTATAAATGCTATGTCTAATGTCTTTGGATTAACTAAAATATTATCTTCTTTTAAATCCATTGGATATAAGTTTAAATTATTTAATTTTATAATTTGCTCCTTTATTTTATTTAACAAAGAAAGTTGTTCATTAGTTTGTAATACATAAAATATCTCTTTTAAATCTATAAAGTCCTTATAATAATTAATCAAAATACCCACTTTTAGTCCGCGATATAAAACAATTCCCTTTAAAAAACCAATTTTTTCTAGCAAATACTCTTTCTTTTTAGCTAATTCGTCACATTCTATATCATTATCTTTGTGCTCACTATTACACTTAATCATATTTAATACTTCAATTCTTGTATTAAATTCTTTATCCAATTCATTAATGTCTCTTGAAATATATGTTTCAATAAAATCTTTATAATATAATTTTATTAATGTATTATTATTATATTTTGATACAATTCCGTAACAACCTTGACCAATACATTTATTATCCTTATTTGTTAAAAAACTAAAAAATGTATTTTTATCAATTTCAAGTATTTGCATATAATCACTTCCAATTTAAGGCTTATTATAACAATTTTATAATTTCTGTCAAGCATAATTATCAGTTTCTTCTCTTAAATTATGTAGTGTTACAATTGATGTGACACCATTTGTAT
>HF993302.1 GCA_000433875.1 Firmicutes bacterium CAG:884 | reverse complement strand
CAAGCTCATCTCGAAGTGATGCCGAAGCACCTTTTAGCATAAACAGTTTTCCGTTTACGAATTATCCGGTATTAGCGTTCGTTTCCAAACGTTGTCCCAGTCTTCGAGGTAGATTACCTACGTGTTACTCACCCGTCTGCCACTAAGAAGTATCTAAATCCAATCTTGTGCAAGCACTCAATCTTCAATAGGCTTCTTCGTACGACTTGCATGTCTTAGGCATGCCGCCAGCGTTCATCCTGAGCCAGGATCAAACTCTCATAAAAAAATTGAATTCTTAAATAAAAATTTGTCCTAACTAAATTTGAATTGACATTTTGCTCAGTTTTCAAAGATCATTTCGCTTTTCAATCAAGCTGCAACTATAATAACAAATGCAGTTTAATTTGTCAAGCTCAAATTGAACTTTTTTTCAATTTTGTTTTTTTCCCTTAAAAAAAGACGTTTCTTCGTTCAAGGTACTCATAATATACCACCTTGCCGGAAACAAGTCAATACTTTTTTAAGTATTTTTTTCAAAATTTTCAAAAGAACGATTTTCTTTACGTTTTGTAGAAGGTTTCTTCGCACAAAACATCTCAATCTTACCATTTCTAAAAAGGTAAGTCAAGTCTTTTTCACAATTTTTTTCATTTTTTTTAAAAATTATATTTTTTGTAGTATTTTTGCGCTTGAAAATACCTTTTTACTCTATATTATATGAATTATTATCCAAAATATTCCATTGATTCTTCTTTAAGTTTTTCATATTGTTCATAATACTTAATTATTCTTTCTTTATTGAAGACTATATTTTTGTTTTTATACATTTTTATTAATTCGTCTAAAGATAATCTTATTACTTTATCTAAGTCATCTGAATAATTCATTACTTTTTTGTGATAATTATATTCTAGACAGTCTAATACTTTAAAATCTCCACTTGGGAATATACGCAAATCCAAATCATAATCAATATATTTTATCATTTCATCTTCTACGATATATGGTGTTGCAATGTTGCAATAAAAGTATAATCCGTCTTTTTTTAGTTGAGCAATTACATTAAACCATTTATCTTTAAAGAAAAACATAATTGCTGGTTCTTTTGTTTTCCACGTATTTCCGCTTGCTTCAACAACAGTAGTTTTATCATTTCCACAGATTAGGTAGTCTTTTCCTTCTTCTAGGACTACCGCTTCCATCCACATTCGGTGCAATTCTTTATTATGTTTATAACACTGAATTTGTAATTTATCTCCTATACATAATCTATTCATAATTTCCACTTCCTGAAAACATTATACCCAATTTTTAGAAAAAAGAAAAGGTAAACTTAATATTTACCTTATTTACTTTGTAATTTCTTCTAATGCTTTTTGTAATTGTACATCTTTATCATGTGTATAATTATACCAATCTTTAGCACCTTCTATATATATGTCTGGTGTTACACCAACTTCATTTATCCAATTTCCGTTTGGCGATAGCCATTTTTTTGTTGTTACTTTATAACTTGCTCCGGTTGATAGTTCTATTTTTTGTTGAACTGTTCCTTTACCAAAACTATTAACACCTACTATTTTCGATCCATACTTTTCTTGCATTGCGATTGCGAACATTTCAGCTGCAGATGCGCTTTCACCATTTATTAGTATATATATAGGGTATGTTTTAGTCTTACTTCCTTTACTATAGTATGATGTTACTTTTCCGTTTACGTCCATCTTATATATAATGTTTGATGAATCTAGGAATAGTGAAAGGATTTCTTCGGCACTTGTTAGGTGACCACCGCTATTGTCTCTTACATCTATTATTATAGAGTCTACTTTTCCTTCTAGATTATCTAATGCTTCTTTTACTTGAACTGATGTATTTAAAGAGAATATACTTATATATATATATCCTACTTTTTTATTATTTTTTTCGATTATTTCATAATTAACTGATTTTAGGGTTACTTTTTTGCGTACTACTTCAAGTCTTTTTTCTTCTTTTCCACGCAAAATGTCTATATATATTTTTTCATCTTTAGAGTCTTTAATTAGGTTTGATGCATCTTTAGTTGTCATTCCGGTCACATCTTTATCGCCGATTTTTTTAATTATATCGCCTACTTTCATTCCTGCTTCATAGGCACTTGTTCCTTCATATACGGCAACAATAACTAAATCACCATTTGCGTATTGTCCTACTTGAACTCCTATTCCTTGATAAGATCCCGTTAATAATTTATCAAAGTTTTCTGCTTGTGATTCCGAGAAATAAGTACTATAGGTATCGCCTAATTCATTTACTATTCCGTTTATGGCAGCATCAACTAGTTTATTTTCATTTACCTCACCATAATAGGATCCTACAATATATTGGTAATTTTCGATTAATTCTTTTAATTGGTTACTATATTTATTTTCACTTCTAAAGAGGTTTTTATCAAGTAATATTCCAACTAATATACTTATTATTGTTGTACATAATATAATTATGCTTACCTCACCAAAAGAAAATGTATTGTCGTCATTTTTATTTGTTTTAAAAAACTTTTTGATTTTTTCTAAAAGTTTTGATTTCTTTTTTTCTTCCATTTTTATCACCTATATAAATTATACATTTGATTACAAAAAAAGTAAAGACTAATCAGCCTTTACTATTTTACCTAATTGCTCTAATATTTTTTCATCGCCTACAAATACATCAATTATCTTATTTTCTCTATTTCCTTTTTTATTTTTTACTTTTTTAACGTGTACTAGGCAATCATCGCTGAATGTAATACCTTTAATTGATGTTTTATTAACGTATTTTGATGCATTAGTTGTATCACTTATATAAGAGTGATTAAATATATTTTTACTGTCAGATGTATATATTCTTAATTTTGTATTGTTTTCAAAATCACTTACATACGTTTTATACTTTGAATAGTCATCCGCATTTAAATCTGTAACTAATACATAATATTCGTTTGCTGTTTGATTCATTATTGTTCCTATCAATATTTCATCGTATTGTATTTCTGTTTCTTTTTCTTTATCATCATTTTTAGTTTTATCCATAGTTCTCCATACTGTTAAACCATAGAATAATCCGAAGATGATAACTAATACTCCTATTATTTTAAATAATGATATTAATTGATTATCATTATCATAATTTATTTTTTTTGGTACGTTGCGACGATTCTTGTTTCCTTTTTTCATTTTTGTTCACCCAAGAACAATTATATAATAAATTATAAGAAGAAACAAGTTTTTTTTAAAATATTATTTAGAAACAGCTAGTAAACCTACTGATTTTGCAATTTCAATCATTTCATTTTGTGATAAAGCGTCACTTGTTATATAGTATTCAACACCATTACTTATCCAAGATACTTCATTTGCTGTTACATTTCCTAGTACATCATTTAATAATACAAATTCACCATCTATTAATAGTGTAACGTCTGTTAGAGTGACATTTTCTTGTACAAAGGTAAATGGTTTACTTCCTGTAAATGTTAGAATTATTCTTTTCCCATTATTTGTATCGATTGTTTCTTTGTTTGTTAGATATGTATCACTTGGTACATACATTGGATAGACTACATCTTTTAAACTTGCTACTTCATTATCTTTTTTAGCATCTTTCATATTTTCTTCTAATGTGAAATAGTTTGTATCATAATTTTTATTCATATCAACATTGTTAAAAACCATTTTCATTTTAATCGATTCATTTTTATCATATACATAAACTGATTTAATTAAATAATTTTTCCCAAAGTTGATATCTTGTTTTATAAGATTTTTATCATTTGAATATGTTACATTTGTTGTAAATGTATATCCTTCGTTTGTTTCTTTATATGTATATTCGCCATTATTTATATCTTTTAGTAGTGTTTGCAGTAAATAAACCTGGGAATTATTATATGGCCAATCACTTTGAAATTTAAAACTTTTTCCAATTGATGGTGTTAATACATAAACGCCATCATTATTTCTTAGAATAATTTGTTCGTGATTATTTACTTGATTTGTTAAACTTACTTTAAATAGATTATCTTTTTTAAATGATACTTTAACATTATAGAACGAAGAATCATCTCCATTCATTACTTCTAATGTGCCGTCTAAATAATATCCGTTTGAATTATTAATATTTTTAGATATATCTTTTAATGCATTTGAAGATTTAGAACAGGCAACTAAAAACACACAACATAATAAAATTAATATTTTTTTCATCTTTCACCTCAAGTATTCATTAAATTATATGAGTTATTTATATCCTTATGAATAATAATAGAATATTTTGCCAAAATATAACTGAAAGGAGATTTATGAAAACATTTCAAAAGATAGTATTAGCTTTTACAATTATAGGAGCTTTAAACTGGGGTTTGATTGGTTTATTCAATTTTAATCTTGTTGAGGCTTTATTTGGGGTTAATACAACATTAACTAAAATAGTCTACTCTGTTGTTGGTATTTGTGGGCTAATTAATATAGGAATTTATTTTTATAAATTCGAAGTATAAAAAAAAATTCTACATTTGTAGAATTTTATTTTTTAGCACTAATGGTAACTTTTACTTTTAGTGTTTTTGGTGTATAACTTGCTTTTAAGTCGCCACCTTCAACTTTAACATCAAGATCATATTCGCCTTCTTTTAATCCGTTACAATCAACGTATGCCGTTATATCTGATGCTTCAAGTTTATTAATTACATCTTCAACACCTGATACAGCAACGGTAATGAATGCACTTGGTGTTATATTTACTGCAAGGCCATCTCCGACATTACGTGCGTTTACTGGAACTTTTTCAACATCACGGTTTGAAGAATTAGCGATTGTTATTTTGATTGTTATGTTATTAACACTTAATGAGTTAACACCGGCTGGTTTTACGATTTCCATTTTTTTATCAATGCTAGCACTTAAGTTAGAAACATCGATTTCAACAGGTATATATTCTAGATCTGCAAGAGCTTCAGCACTTCCATATACTACGACTTTAGTAATACTTGTTTCAATTGCGCTTATTGCTTTTCCGAATGTTGGATTACCGATTGGTACAATCTTAATTGGTAATTCTTTACTTGGTGATGATATTTCAATGTTAGCATTTACTTTTCCTGGAACGATTTCAACGTCAACAACGTTTCCGTTTGCGTCATATGCTTTAAGTGGTACGTTATTTATTACAACTTCACCGATTGTTTGTGAGTCAAAATTATTAACATCTATTAATGCTTTTACGTTTGCTACTTTATTTATTTGTTCTTCTGATCCTTTTACAACAACTTGATCAGCATCTAAAGTAACGCTATCGATATTTAATCTCTTGTCTTGTGTATCTATATGTAATAGATCATATGTTAATGATTTTGTTGCAGAAACTTTAGGGTAGATCCATACTGTAACTGTTGATGGGTTAACACTATAATCGATATTTTTTAAAACGTTTTCATATATAACGTCTACTTTATGTTGTCCTGGTTTTAAATCGTTTAAATTAATTGTTATTTTATGGGTATTTGATTGTTTAGCCCAATATAAATTAGAACTATTTCCTATTAGTGTTACTTCAACTGTTGATGGTAACCCTTCTACTACATAGGCTTCTTCGTTGTATTTTACTTCAACCGGTTGATCGTGCAATACGATTGCGTTGTTTTCTGAGTATACGAGTAATTTTTGATTAACAGCAACTGATAAAATTATGGCTACTACTAAAGATATATACAAAAGTGTATTACTTTTTGATAGCCATGCTTCAAAGCGCCAATTAGAGCTACTGAATAGGTTTCTTAGTCTATAAACTAATTTAGTCATTGGTACAACTAAAATCTTATCAAAAAAGTTAAGAATGGAACTAATTATTTTCTTCATCAGTATCATCCTCCTCAACAAATAATGATTTTTTAGGTCTTAATTCTTCTAGTAACATCATTTTAACTTCATCTAGGGTTAAATTATAGTGCAATTCACCGCCATAGGCAAGTGATAGTCTTCCTGTTTCTTCAGATACTACTAATGATATACAGTCTGTTTCTTCAGCTATTCCTAGGGCTGCTCTATGTCTTGTTCCAAGTCTTTTACTTACTTTTATGTTATCACTTGTTGGGAATACGGCTCCGGCACAAGATATTTTATCGCCTTGTATGATTACTCCGCCATCGTGAAGTGGATTATTTGGAAAAAACAATGTAACTAATAATTCACTAGATATGTCAGCATATATTTTATGTGATTTTTCAATGTATTCACTTAAACTATTATCTCTTTCAAAGACCATTAAGGCTCCGATTCGATTTTTTCTTAATGTTTCAGCTGCGCTTACGACTTCATAAACAAGTTTTTCTCTTTCATCAACTGTAAGGATTTTATGGCGGCCTAGTAATTGACTTCTTCCTAATTGTTCAAGAACGTTTCTTATTTCCGGTTGGAAGATAATAATTAGAGCTAGAGGACCCCACATTATTACATAGTTTAATAAATATCCAATTGTTGGTAAGCCTAAAAAGTCACTTAATAGTTTTAAAAGTACTACAATAAGTATTCCTTTAAATAAAAGTATCATTTTTACATTTTTTCTTAAGCTTTTTAAAACAAAATATATAGATAACCAAACAACTAATGTGTCTAGCAAGTTTCTTAAAAACGAAAATATTTGATCAATAGTCATATATTCAATCCCTTCCTACTTTAAAAGTATATCACAAAAATAGTTCAAAAGGAATATATTTTTAAAAAAATTATTTTATTGTGTGCTATAATAAGACAAAGGAGGAAGAAAGTAAATGATTTTTTTAGCTATTATTTTAGTATTTATACTGGCATCTTTGAGACAAATTAACGAGTATGAACGTGGTATAAAATTCACTTTAGGGAAGTATTCAAAAATTATGAAACCTGGTCTTAATCTTGTTTTTCCGATAATTAATTCTTATAAGAAAATAGATATAAGAACTAAAGTTGTTGATGTTCCTAATCAAGAGGCTATTACAAAGGATAATGTTTCAATTGGTATAAATGCAGTTGTTTATTATAAGATATTTGATGCTGCTAAGGCTGTATTAGAGGTTGAAAACTTTAATTATGCAGTTGGTCAACTTGCTCAAACAACAATGAGAAATACTGTTGGTACTGTTACTTTAGATGAGCTTTTAACTGAGAGAGAAAAAATATCTGATACTATTCAAAAGATAGTTGATGAAGCAACTGATCCTTGGGGAATAAAGGTTGAAAATGTTGAGCTTAAAGATGTGTCTCTTCCAGAAGAGATGAAGAGAGTTATTGCAAGAGCTGCGGAAGCTGAAAGAGAGAAACAAGCAGTTATTACAAAGGCTGAGGGTGAGGCCGAGGCTGCCGAGAATCTTGCAAAAGCGGCTAAGGTTCTTAGTTCAACACCTGGTGCATTACATTTGAGAACTTTAGAAACTATAAATGATGTTTCTAGTGATCAATCAAATACTATAATGTTTGCTTTACCAATTGAGGTTTTAGAAGCTTTTAAAGGTATAAGTAATATCAAAAAAAACGATGAATAATCGTTTTTTATTTATAGGATGCTACTAAATGTTTATATGCATCGCTTAATCTTGTGTCATAAATCTTTAGGTTAGCTTCATTTCTCAAGTTAACAAGTACCTTATAGAATAGTTTAGGGTCTTTTGCTTCCATATCTTTTTTTACAAGTTCAATAACATCACTTCTAATTTCTTCTAATGGTTTTTTATCTTCTTGCGCAACTTTATAGATTATATGATAACCATATGTCCCTAAAACTGGTTTTTTAGAATATGTATTTACTTTTAATGCTAATGCTTCTTTAACATATGCTGAATCAATGCTATCTTTGAATGTTTTAACACCTAAATCTTCAACTGTTATTTTATCTTTATATTCAGTTGCTACTTCATCCCAAGATTTACCGCTTTTTAGTTTTTTTATAATTTCTTCTGCTAATTTTTTAGCGGCTTTTTTCTCTTTACTTGTTGCATCACTTGCAACTTTTACTAGCATATGTTTTGTATTATAGTCACCATATACATTATTTTTATAGTATTTCTTTATTGTGTCTTCAGTGATTTGTTTTTTTAGATATTCATCATAATATTTATGTCTTAAATAGTCTAGTTCAAAGTATTCATATACTTCATCTCTTGTTTCAAATCCTAAGGCTTTTATAGCGTCTTCTTCGTTGTAACCATAATAGTCTTTATACATATCGATATAGTATTTTGTATAATATTCTGCTGATTCAGCTCTTTCATCGGTTTTTCCGTATTTAGCATCTAATATTCCCATATCTACATCATTTAGTAATACGTTTACTGAGAAGAATTCTTTCATATCTTCATATAGAGTATCTGCTGTTATTTGTTTATCATCATATGATACTACAACTTCTGTTCCATCTGCTAGCTTAGCGATTCTTTGTGGGAAACATAGTCTCATTATCACAAGTCCAAATACTAAGCCTACTAGAAATGTTCCTACGACTTTTGGTTCGCAAATAAATGATAGGAAATTACTCATACCACTTTTTTTGTTTTCATTTTTTTTAACTATTAAATTGTCATTTTTCATAATTACCCTCCTAAGATGTAATAACATCTAGTTAAATTATAACATATTAATTGTTAATAAACAATATTTTTGATGTGCAAAATTCAACAAAAAACTCAAGATTTCTCTTGAGTAATTAACTAAATGGTCGGAAAAACAGGATTTGAACCTGCAACCCCTACGTCCCAAGCGTAGTGCACTACCAAATTGTGCTATTTTCCGATTATATATGGTGCGCCCGAAGGGATTCGAAC
>HF993301.1 GCA_000433875.1 Firmicutes bacterium CAG:884 | reverse complement strand
ATTTCTCTTTTTCATAACTTTTTTTCTTTAGATTTTCCAAAAGTATAAAAATTTAACTTTTTTATACTTTACACTTTTAATGTAAAATAAAACTCACAAAATGTGAGCTTTATTTTACTTCTTTAAATGCTAATATCAAATATTTTTTTGAATATTTTTGATAATCTTTATGAGTGCTACAAGTTTGTAGTATCAATATATTATCATTATCATTAATATTTGTATCTACATTATACATCGATTTATTTTTAAGGTATTTTAAATGTTTATTATATTCATTAGGATCTAAATCAACCTTCATATAAGAAAAATCCATTGGTTCAATATAAATTGAAAACAATTCATACTTTCTTATTTTATTATCATATGTTTTAATTTGAACATATTTATGATTTTTCAAATAATCGTAATTATAATAATTTTCAAGTATATCAAATGGCATATCTAAATATGCATCATTATGACCATAAACAATTAATTTTCGATCATTAACTTTTGTTCTATAATCTAAGAAAATAGAACCATTAACATCATAATTTTTATATGGTAATCTTCTTAAGTAATAATTATTATCTTTACTTTGTAATAGTGGCTCTTTAAAATCTGTATTTAGTACTTCAATTTGTCCAACTATATCATTATTATTATATTTTTTTCTTAAATTCTCAATTTCTTCAAATACTGTTATATTATTTTCTTTAACAGCAAACTCAACATCATTTGTTATTTTAATAACATCATCATATTTCGTTACTTCCATTAAAACAAATAGTATTCCAAGTATTATGATTCCAAATAAATATTTTTTCTTTTTCATTCAAAATCCCCCCTTTTTAAGAAAAGAGATCTTATGATCCCTTTCTTTTATTTTACTTCGATGTATTTTTTTACTAAGTAGATTAATGCTAGTAATAAAAGATAGTTAGCATAACCAAGCATACTTGCGCCTGTTTGTGGTGGAACATCTCCGCCTCTTGGAGCTTCGTATACATATGTATATTCTTTTTCTTCTATTTCAATTGTACTTGTAATAGTTTGGCCATCTAGTTTTTTAGCATTTGCATCAGTTAAGATATTTCCTTCATAAATGCCATTTAAAGCATATTCATAAACTACTCTTAAATCAGTTGTAAATGTAGCACCTATCTTGCCTGTTATAATTGCATCTTCTAATTCTACACCTTCGAAGTTCGCAATTAACTTGCCTTCATTATCATATGCTGCTTTTGTAAATGGAATATACTCATCATCTACTTTTACTACATAATGAACAATTACTCTGCTTGAATTTAATCTATAGTATAAACGTACTACTTCTTCTCCATTTTCAACTTTTGAAGGAGCATAAGTCATTGAACTATCATATGTATATCCTGCATAATTATTAGGTGTATATTCTATTTCTGAACCATATAAAACATTTTTAATTTCATTAGTTTCTTTTAATGTGAATCTTCCATCTAAACCTTCTAAATAGTGTTCAACATTATATGAATATACGTTTCTTGTATAATAAACGTAAGCTACATTATTATCAGTATCAATAACAATTTCTTCTTTATTTTTACTATCAAATGTAAATCCTGTATATTCACATTCTTTTACTTTAACGGTGTCTTTGTATTTTTTTGTTCCTTTTTGAATACCTAATATATTTTCAGTATTTCCCTTTTCAACATGATAAATTATATAAGGATAGCTATTTCTTACATAGTAAACTTTAATAACACCACCATCATTAATTACCTCAGGAATAGTTTCAGGATCACTATGATCAAACTTATAGCCAACATACTTATTAGTTGTATTAATATAATTTGAATTAACTTCTAATTCCTTAGTTGCTTTTATCCAAATATTTTTTGTATCAACTTTAGTATCGTTTTCTTGCAATACACCATCAACATAATATTCTACTGTGTATTTAACTTCTACTTTTTG
>HF993300.1 GCA_000433875.1 Firmicutes bacterium CAG:884 | reverse complement strand
CTATTAGCATCAGCAATCATCTTATTCCTTAAAAATTGTTCAGCTAAATTTTGTTCATATTCTGTTATTATTCTTGGATCATTACACATTTCAACATATCTCCTTATAAACCGTTCCCTTAATTCATCAGGTATTAATGGTTTTAATATTTCATTTGCTTCTTCTATACTTTTAGAGCATAAAAATGCACAAAAGGAAGTCTTTTTACTTCTATCTCCATTATAATACATTTTATAATATTGTGCAAGGTTATATAAATACATAGCAGCACTTTCTGTTATAACTTTATTAGTGCCTTCTTCCATTAATTTAACGACTCTCTCAGCAATGCCATCTTCTGCCTCAACGGCATTAAGATTCATTTGAATAAAGTCTCTTTGTGGACTTCTTATATTCTCGCCTCTTAATACCCTTAAAGATAAATATTTTCCAAAATAACTTATTGATTTCTCTTTAACAATTTCAAATAAAGCTCTATTAACCTCAATATTCAATTCTGTTTTACAGTTTACTTCAAACATCAAATCCGTTGTCATATGATATGCATTCATATTTGTAACAGGAGCTTCATTTCCAATTATTTTTAAATCATCAATTTCATTAATTGGTGAAACAGATTCCAAAAAATACTTTGTTAATTTAGTGTCAAAACAAAAGAATGCTTTAATAGCTAAATCATATGTTAAAGGAATAAACTTTTTATACTTCATATATCTCACCGCCGTTTCCAAAAGACACTATAACAAACGCCAAAATATTTGTAAAATAAGACTTTTCGGCTTTTCAAAGCCAAATTGCTTTTGAAAACAGGATTTTGTCCTTAGGTGAATTTCTCTTTTTCATAACTTTTTTTCTTTAGATTTT
>HF993299.1 GCA_000433875.1 Firmicutes bacterium CAG:884 | reverse complement strand
TACAAAGGATTACCCTGAATATGCGATAAGAGAATCATTATTAAATGCAATTATTCATAGAGACTATAATTACAAAGGAAGTATTCTTATTTCACTTTATGATGATCATTTTGAAATAACTTCATTGGGTGGTATTGTTAAAGGGTTAAGCTTAAATGATTTATATTTAGGAATATCCGAAAGCAGAAATCCTAATTTGGCAAATATATTTTATAGATTAAAATATGTTGAAAGTTTTGGAACTGGAATTGGCAGAATAATTCAATCATACGATAATTATAATAAAAAACCTATATTTGTAGATACGGATAATGCATTTAATGTAACATTATATAATGTTAACTATGTTGAAAATCATGAAAAAACATTACCTTCTAATTTAACGCAAGAAGAAAAAATAGTAGAATATTTAAAGAAAAATAAAAAGATAAATAGAAATATAGTTGAACAATTATTAGATATTTCATCGACGAGAGCTAAAAATATATTAAATAAAATGTGCGAAAATAAATTAATTGTTATGGTTGGAAGTGGAAAAAATATTATATATGTGTTAAAATAAAATTAGATTGATTTATGTATTAGATTCGTTAACAAAGTTGAAGATCTCTACGTCGTCAGCACCATTAAGAAAATAAACTCTTATTATATAAGGGTTTTTATTTTGATTATCA